>JBAPZS010000141.1:0-8153 GCA_049285355.1 Candidatus Cybelea sp.
CTCCGGAACCGCCGGCCCGTTGGGCGTCGCTCATCTGCCGCGGCTCTGGCTCAAACTCTCGCTGGCCGCGGCCGGCGCGCTGCCCGAAGGCTACGCCGAGTGCGGCGACGGTTTCGATGCGATGACGCTCGACACGCTCGGACTCGATCGCGCAAAGACGATCGAGTACGTTCGCACCGCAAAGCCGAGTTACATGACGTTCGAGAAGTGGGTCGTCACCAACGGTAAGGTCGACCGGGCAACGATCGAACGGCACAACGCGGCGGTCCGCGGCTACAACCACGCCGACGAAAAAGGGCGCTCCATGCGCGCTGCCTCGCGCATCGAAGACGAAGCCGTCAAGGATGCGGTGATGCTCAACACGATCGAAGACCTCGACGAACTGCATCGCGAACTCTCCAGCGCGTAGCCCCGCACTCTAACGAATATCTAACTAACGAATATCTAACTAACCAAGCTGTAACGCCGCTCTAATTCACTGTTAGCGCGTCTCGCGACAATTGTAGCATACCGCAATTGTGCGGCCCTTTGTCCTTTGAGGAGACATAGATGCGCAAAGCAGCACTTACGCTAAGTCTGTTGTTTGTCGCTAGCATTACCGTTGCTCGCGCCGACATCTCGAACTCCGCGCCGGCGGACGAATACTTCGGTCCCTCTCAACAAAGCGTTCTGGAGATCCGTAATCGTCTCAACGATTACGATCAGCGGGATCCCGGCGCCATGCTCGATCCCGAAGTCACCGCGTCGCTCGATCATCTCGAGGGGGCGATTCTCGATTGGCAGCACAAGTATCCGGGCGATCCATGGCTGCCCGAAGCGCTCTCGCATTTGATGCGCGAGTACTGGCGCGCGGGTCAAGCCTCCGGCGACCACGGCTTGGCCGCCTTGGGGGTAATGCGCACCGCCTACCCCGACTCGCCTGCGACGCTATCGACCGTCGCGATGGTCTACGGTTCTAACCGAGAGCTCTCGGAGATTGCGCGCGACGGCAACGAGCCGAGTCAGCCCGAAGCGCCGATCGCAGCGGCCGCACCGGCGCTGCCATCTTACGCGATTCCCGCGCCCGTAGCTGACGACGCTCCTGCGCCCGTTGCAGTTCCCGATCCCATGCCCGACGCGGTGCCGGTTGCGCAAGCACCCGCACGCGCTCCGGCTCCCGAGGTAGTCTCAGCCTCCGATCAACCGCTGCCGTCGTACGCGATTCCGCGCGCCGACGTCGGCCTCACCCAAGCACCTCCCGCTCAAACGTCTAACGACAGCAACGACGACCCGCCCTACGTAACGATGCCCCAAGAGGCAGTTCCTACTCCGCCGCCCGCTAAGTAGTGGAGCGGACTTTGTCATCCTGAGCTTGTCGAAGGGGACAAAGTGCATCCAGCGCACCCCGCATTGTCAGTCCGATCTGTCATGCTGAGCGAAGTCGAAGCACGAAGGACGACAATGCGGGGTGCCTTTCATCGTGTATGATACAGCGATGACCGCAAAGAGCACGTTCATCGACCCGGCCATTCAAGAGTACATTATCGAGACGACCGTGGAGGAGCGCCCGGTGCTGCGCGAGCTTCGCGAAGAGACCGCGCGTCGTCCGAACGCGCGGATGCAGATCGGTCCCGAACAAGGGAAGCTGATGCAGCTGCTGGCGCACGCCATCGGCGCACGAAGATACCTCGAGATCGGCGTCTTCACGGGCTACAGCGCGCTCGCGATGGCCTTAGCGCTGCCCGACGACGGCTACATCCTCGCCTGCGATATCAGCGACGAGTTTACATCGGTTGCCCGGCGCTTTTGGGAGAAGGCCGGAGTTGCAAGCAAGATCGACCTCCGCCTCGCCCCCGCGCTTCAAACCCTCGATCGCGTCCGCGCCGAAAAGATCGAGCCGTTCGACATGGCCTTCATTGACGCCGACAAGGAGCGCGTTC
Source organism: Candidatus Cybelea sp. (assembly GCA_049285355.1). Lineage (GTDB taxonomy): Bacteria > Vulcanimicrobiota > Vulcanimicrobiia > Vulcanimicrobiales > Vulcanimicrobiaceae > Cybelea. The sequence goes on from JBAPZS010000141.1 coordinate 1,920, forward strand.
TCGAATACTACGACCGCGCGCTCGAGCTCGTCCGCCCCGGCGGACTTATCCTCGTGGACAACGTCCTCTGGGACGGCGCCGTCATCGACCCTTCGGATCAAGACGAAGCGACCAGGGCACTGCGGCAACTCAATCGAGAGGCGCCGCACGACAAGCGCGCCGAGACCGTGCTCGTGCCGATGTGCGACGGCATCCTGGTTTCGCTCAAGAAGTAGCATAGGCGACGCTTTGTCCGATCTGCCGGCTGGAACCGTTACGTTTGTCTTCACCGACATCGAGGGCAGCTCGGCATTGTGGGAGCGCTCGCCCACCGCGATGCAGCAGGCCGTTGCGGATCACGATGCGACGATTACGAGTGCCATTGTCGAGCACGGCGGGATAGTCTTCAAGGCCCTCGGCGACGGCTTCGGGTGCGCGTTCCAAGACCCGGCCGACGCGCTGACCGCGGTCGTCGCTGCCCAACGCCTTCTGCAAGAAAAGCGGTGGCCTTCCGAGGTTGGTGCGCTGCGGGTTCGCATGGCAATCCATACGGGCCGCGCGTCCCTTCGCGACGGAGATTACTTCGGCCCGACGCTCAATCGCACGGCGCGCTTGATGTCACTGGCCACGGGGGAGCAGGTCCTCGTCTCTTCCGCCAGCGCCGCGCTCCTACTCGATGCGCTTGGCAACGAGATCGCGCTACGCGAGTTGGGGAGTTACCGCCTCAAAGACTTGGCGCTGCCGGAGATCACCTTTCAAGTGATCGCACCCGGTTTGCGCAGCGACTTTCCGCCCATCGCCGACGTGGATACCCGGCCGAACAATCTACCGTACCAAACCTCGAGCTTCGTCGGACGCGACCGCGAGGTCTTGGAAGTACGCGAGCTCTTGCGCGACCGGCGAATCGTTACGCTCGCCGGGATGGGCGGCATCGGTAAAACGCGGCTCGCGTTGCAGGTCGCATCGGAGACGATCGACGGGTTCACGCACGGCGCGTGGTTCGTTGATTTGAGCGGCCTCGGCGACGCGGCGCTTATCGAACACTCGATGGCCGAAGCGCTGCGCATTCGGGAGGTGCCGCAAGAACCGCTGATGACGACGATCCTCACGGCTCTTCGGGAACGCAGGCTGCTGATCGTAATCGATAACGCGGAACACCTCTTGAGCGGCGTCGCCCATGCGGTGCACGCGCTGACGGAGCGATGTGCCGGCGTGTGGGTCCTGACGACGAGCCGGGAGCCGTTGCACATCGAGGGTGAGTACGTCTATCGGGTTGGACCGATGTCGGACTCGGAAGGCCTGTTCATCGAGCGGTCCCAGGAGACTTCCGGGCATGCAATCACCGCCGCCGACGCAGCGGCCGTTGAGACGCTCTGCCGAAAGTTGGGCGGCATTCCGCTGGCAATCGAGCTGGCGGCTGCGCGAACCACGCTGCTCTCGGTCGAACAACTCGACCAGCGCCTCGGCAAGGGCTTCGACGTGCTGACGTCGCGGAGTCTCGAAAACCAGCGTCACGGAACGCTCGAATCGACGATTGACTGGAGCTACCAGCTGCTCGATGAGCCCGAGAAGCGGCTATTCCAAACCCTGTCGATCTTCAGCGACGGCTTTTCGTTGGAGGCTGCCGAGGCGATCGGCGGCGTCGCCGTGCCCGCCGCGCCGACGCTCGATCTGCTGCAATCGCTCGTGGAGAAGTCGCTCGTTACCTTCGTTTCGAGTGAGATCGGGCCTCGCTACGAGCTGCTCGACACGATCCGAGAATTCGCCGGAAAGCGAACGTCCGAGGATGAGGGCGACGTCGTTGCGCGCGCGTACCTTGGCTATTACTCGGATCTCGTGCTCGACTACTCGCGCAACGCAAGGATGGAGGCGCGAAATCGCGCGGCGACGGCGATTAGCGCCGACGTTGAAAACATTCGAGCCGCGTTGACCTGGGCAATCGAAAAGCGCGCAGAGCAGTGCGGAGAACTAATCGGAACGCTGGCATTCTACTGGCAGAACCATGGAAAGTTTACCGAAGGCCGGATTTGGCTGCGGAGGTATCTGGAAGCATTTTCCAGTGAGGACGCGCCGTATCTCCGCGCGCTTCGGTTTGCCGCGTTCTTCGCCGCCTCGCAGGACGACCATGACGAAGCCTCGACGCTCACCGTGCGCCTGCTCGAGATCGCAAGAGCGCGTAACGATAAGCTTATGGCGGGAGAGGCGCTGGGTACGATGGGGGCCATCGAGCATCGGCGTGGGAACCTCACGGACGCCCTCGCTCGATATCAGGAGGCCCTCGATCTCTTCTCCGCCGCCGCGCACGACCGCAACAGCCTTATTGCGATTCTCAATATTATCGCCGTGCTCTTGGAGAAGTCCGAGACCGCCGGCTGCGAGAGACTCCTCGATCGCGCCGACGAGCTCGCAAAGCGCCTGGGCGAAGATGAGTTGAGCGCGGTAATGCTCGTTATTCGCGGCGACCTTTCGCTTGCTCTCGAGCGATTTGAGGAGGCCGAAACCTACGCGAGACGTGCGCTTACACTCCATGAGTCCGCGGGGGGCGCTCGTCGAGCCGAAGCGTTCGCTCTGCTTGCCGAAGCCCAAGCTCGGCGGGGCCTGGCCGACAAAGCGCTCGAGTCGGTTCGCGAATGTATCGCGCTGTCGCTTCGCGAGGACGAACAGAACAACATTATTCGCTCCTTCGAGGTGCTTGCGTACGTCCTGTTCACCAAAGAGCGTTATGAGGAAGCGCTGACGTACTACTGTTCCGCGTCATATCTGCGCCAAACGAATGGCTACTTCGCCCAGCAGCTCCTCGCCGCTCGCGAATTTGAGTGCGAGCTGCGTGCCCGAACCGGCGAAGCTTTCGATCGCGCCGTCGAACGGGCGCCTTTTGAGTCCTGGCGCGCGCTCGCGGAGTTACGCGCTTAGCGACCCTTCGGATTGGGGCGTTCGACGCGTCTTTGCGGCCCGCAACTCGGTGTGTTGGGACACTGCATGAAAACATAGAAGTCACCGGTGCTCGCATTGATTGGGCTGAGCGGCGAAGTTGGATTACCGCTCCACCTATAATCCACGCCGCTACCGAGGTAGACCGCTTCGGTTGAATATTGGTTGTTCGGGGCGGGCGGCGCGTCGCTCGAGGAGGGCCCGTAGGCGGCTATAACGCTTTGAGATTGAGACCCCTGCAAGTACGTTAGGCCAAGCGTAATGTTAAAGGCACAGTTTGTGCACGATGCGTCCTTCGAGTAAAGGTAAAGCGATCCGGCCGCAGGTTCATCTGGGGAGGGAGTCTGCGTCGAACTAGCCGTGGTGGCGGTCTGGCCACTGCCTAGTGCAAAAGCGGCGTAGTATGTCGTGCTGGCTCCGCCGCTGTTTATTGTTTGCGTTCCCGAGGGCGTCGGCATGCCCGCAGGCACGTAGAGCACCATAAGATTCTTGAGGCCGAAGCCGATCGGACTCACTGATTGTCTCCTGTACCCGATCCGCGAACCGTTGTTGCCATTGTTGCTGTTGCCGCCACAGGCGGGCAACAAGGCTAGCACGACCGTAGTTAATCCGAGTACGGCAAGTCCGAGTGCCGGAGAACGGCGCATGGCAACCTCCCCAAGGCGAGCTAGCTATTGCCCGGTTAGCTTTCTCGGGCGGCGAGCAGTTCCCCTTACGCCCGGTTGCCGAGGTATCTAAGGGAGCGGCGGAGCCATTAATGGCGAATCTTGTAAGAATGCAACTCGCACCTATTCGCTGGACGCTTGGCATCGTCGTCGCCTCGGCCTTGCTCGCGGGTTGCACGGTGAGCAACGCGTCGCGGGGTGCGACGTTCGTACCGAGCGCGCTTTCGGTTTCGCGCGGCCTCGCAGATACCTCGAACTACCGCGTTCTGCACAGCTTCGACGGCCAGGACGGCCGCTACCCAATAGCGAGCTTGATCGACGTTGGCGGCGTTCTCTACGGCACGACGACCGGCGGCGGGACGCACGGCCTCGCCCCCAAGGATGGCGTGGTCTTCAGCATTACCACGGACGGCACGGAGCACGTTTTACATGACTTTGGGACGGGAGCCCGCGACGGAAACTATCCTGGCGCTGCGTTAACCGAGTTGAACGGCACGCTCTACGGCACGACGGAGCTGGGCGATAAAGCCAACACCGGCACCGTCTTCAGCATTACGACGAGCGGCGTGGAGCACGTGCTATATCGCTTCGGAGAGTTTGCCCCGTCCGGATATCAACCCTCGGCGAAGCTGATCGACCTTAACGGCATCCTTTACAGCACGACGAATTTCGGCGGCAGTTCCAACGTCGGGACGGTTTTTAGCGTAACTCCAGACGGCAAGGAGAGCACGCTCTACAGTTTCGGGCAGCCGTATCTCAGAGATGGTGCATTTCCGGCAACGCGTCTCGTCAACGTGCACGGCACGCTGTACGGCACGACGTATGCAGGCGGCGTGCACGGACGTGGCCGCTGTGGGCCGTACCGCTGCGATGGCGACGGCACCGTCTTTCGCATTACGCCGGCCGGGAAGAAGCGCACCCTGCACAGCTTCGGCAGCGGCTCCGATGGCCTTACTCCCGAAGCGGGCATGCTGAACGTGAACGGCACGCTGTACGGCACGACGGCCAATGGCGGCAAGTACCACTGCGGCGTCATGTTTAGCACAAGCACGGCCGGTAGCGAACGCGTCCTCTACAGTTTCGGGGCGGCAGCCGGCGATGGTTGTGATCCTGCCGGCGATCTAATCTTCGTAAATGGCAGACTCTATGGCACAACGGGATACGGCGGCGCACACAACCATAACGGCACCGTATTTGGCATAAGCCTGACGGGCACCGGGGAGCGCGTGCTGCACAGCTTCAGCGGAGGCAGAGACGGCTCTCATCCCCAGGCGGCGTTGCTCAACGTGGGCGGCACGCTGTATGGCACGACGCAAAAGGGAGGCACGAGCAACGACGGCACCGTCTTCGCGCTGACGCTGTAACACGCGGCCTAGGTACCCTCGGATAAGTAGAAACGGTCACAGTAGCTCATTAAGCTCCTCAACGCTGAGTTCGGCCTGGCGTAGAAGGGAGAGCAGAGTGCCAACGGGCACGGTCTGACTGCCGTGAACGGGTACCACAACGAGCCGCTGCCCGTCAGGACGCCGCAGATAATGATGACTGCCGCGGGTATGCGCGAGTACGAAGCCTGCGCGCCGCAACGCGGCTAAGACGGCCTTACCGGAGACTCGCGGAGCCTTTGGCAGCGTTATACCGCGAGTTGGACGAGCTCGGCCATGGTCTGCTGAGGCTGTACCTCGATGCCCTCCTTCTCAGCGGCCTCGAGGTAACCGAGGATCGCTTCCCGTGTGTTCTCGAGTGCTTCATCGCGCGTTCTTCCGAAGGTCGACAAATGATCGAGGGCCGGGACATGCGTGACCCAAGCGTTCTCGACAGGATCGTGTTCGATAACCACTTGGAACTGACGCGACATGGCGTTAATCATACCTCTCCAACTGCTTCAACGCCTCTCAGGAGCAAGGACGTTCGATAGAGAGGAGGCCGGAGCGGGCGCGCAAGCTCTGCCATCGAACGCAGCGGGGTGCGAATCTCGGCGTGTCTTTCGCTTACGTTTTTGACAACGACGGTCGCGCCCAGTTTGGGGCAAAGCACGGCTCCTCCGGTCTCCGCCTAGATTCTCGCCAACTACGCTCAGTTGGACGGCAGCTGGCTTCTCGCAACGGCGCAAACCCTCACCGATACGGTCTCGCTCGACGGAAAGGCCGTCACCAGCGATGCCGAGTACGGCGCCGGCGCCCGTGGGGCCGTATCTCGGCAGGCGCATACGTTTGAGTGGAGTGCTTCGGACGCTTGACGTAGCCGGTGCCGCGGCTGTGTGGCTGCAGGTTATCGGGCCCGAAGGCAGCGCCGAATCGTCGGATAGACCGTACGACGAGTTGCGGCAATCAACGACGGAGTGGATACCGTTCAGTATTACGCGAGCGGTACCGCAGGACGCGCGTCATCGCGTTCGGGCTATACATGTCTGGCCGCGGCACCCGGCTCTGGGTAACGAACCTCAAGGCAGAGAGCCTCGGCCCGTAACAGCTCCGCGCTCCGAGGAGCAAAGCCGTCCGTGCATGAGCGTCCCCACGGTAGCGGTATGCACCGCCACGACCTAGGGAGGAGGACGAAGCGAGTTAAACCGCGCCCATGCCTCGCTGATCGGCGCAGCCACTCGAGCCGTCGGCGGCGCCACGTACGCTTGCGTGAAGCTGTCCACGTCGAAGCATAGGCG
>JBAPZS010000142.1:0-1969 GCA_049285355.1 Candidatus Cybelea sp.
GCTTGCGGCTCGTCGGAAGGTGAACCGTCGGTCCGACCGCGTCGGAATAGTCCGCGCCGCCGAACGGCTTAAACCGCGCGCTTTCACTATGCGCAAGCACCAGCCCGCCCACGGCAACGGCGGCCGCGGATGCATCGGTGCGGAGTCGCTGATCTAACCGTCCGTCGCTGGCTAGCGCGCCGTAAAAGGCGATTGCCGGCCGGTCGGCGCGCCATGGCATGTCCTTGGTCGCGTCGGGAAACCGTACCATTCCCGCAATCGAGCGCGCGTCCTGACGCACGGCACCGCGGATTGCGGGATCGCTCGCTGCCGCAGCAACGTCGTCGTTGAGGCGCTTGATCGCCGCTTCGGCAAGCCGGATTTTTGCGGAGTCCAGATCGAGCACGTCGAAGGCCGCGGCCGGGCCGAAGCCGCCGTAATCGCCCGCGTCGTATTTCGTGCGCATCACGTCGTTAACGATGCCGCTCGCCATTGCGCTGGAATCGTTCTCATTGTTTGCGATGACGTGCGCGACATCGCTGGGAACGCCCGGAGCCAGCATGGTCTCGGGGCTCGCGGCGAGGTATCGGACGCCCGCGTTCGAAAGCGCGTCGGCGAAGCCCATGGTGTCCATCAAGCACTGATTTGCGATGACGCCGTCGATCGACCGCGCCGAGTCTTCGGGATGTGCGGCCGCGTGCAGCGCTACGCCGTCGGAGATCGCCTTAGCGATATCGGGCATGGACATAACGCTGCCGTCGCCCGTCTCCAGCCCTCCTCCGTCACCGCCGCCATGGTCGACGAGGTCGATCCACGTCTGTTTCGCGCTCGCGGTCTCCGCGTTGTCGAGCGTGCGGGCGACGAATCGAGCGAGGTTGGCCTCGTCGCTCATATCGTGCGCCTTGCTCGAGCGTGCGCCGGCGATCTCGCCGTCGGCGATCGTGTAATCGTAGGTGTGCAGTTCGCCGCCGTCGACTCCATGTCGCAGGGAAGTCGTGTCCTCGACCGTGAACTCGATGGCCGCATCGCGCCCGCTCGTGCGCAGCGCTTGAGAGAGCGTGGATTTTTGAATAGCGTCGAGGTTGTTGTCGCCGTCTCGATAGATCCCAAACTCGAGCGAGCGGCGCGACGGCGTGACGGTAACGTTCTGCAGCATGGAGTCCTCCTGACGTGGTTAGTCGGGACCCCAACTGCGACGAAGCTCCGGCGCGTCTAGGCTTCCGGGGCTACGAAACGCATATCGGCTTTGCAGCTCGCTGACTATCCTTAATTGCATAACGAGAATGAACACCCAAATTCATCGAACACGCGTTCGGAATGGCCGCGACTCTTTTCGGGAAACTACCGGCTGGTGATCACCGATCACGACGTCGTCGTCTTAGGCGCAGGGCTCGCCGGCATGCGCGCTGCGCTCGAAGCGGCGCGCGGCGGCGTGGATGTGGCCATCGTTACCAAAGTTCACCCGATCCGCAGTCATTCCAGCGCCGCCCAAGGTGGCATCAACGCGGCGATCGGCGCGACGGACAGTTGGGAGTCGCACGCATTCGATACCGTTAAGGGCAGCGATTATCTCGCCGATCAGGACGCAGTCGAGGCGATGACGCAAGAGGCACCGCGCGACATTATCGAGTTCGAGCACATGGGCGTGATCTTCTATCGCGGCCCGGATGGAAAACTCGGAACGCGTGCCTTCGGCGGTGCTTCACAGGCCCGGACGTACTTCGTCGGTGACATCACCGGTCAGGCTTTGCTCGTCACCCTTTACGACCAGATTCTCAAAGCCGGCGTCAAGGTGTATGAAGAGTGGTATGCGACCGCCCTGCACATGCAGGATGGTGCCTGCCGCGGGCTCGTCGCGCTCGAAATGGTCACGGGCGAGCTGCATTTGCTGCGCTCCAAGGCCGTCATCGTCGGGGCCGGCGGATTAGGGAGGCTCTACGAGCCGAGCACGAACGCGCTGATCTGCACCGGCGACGGGTACGCCCTGGCC
>JBAPZS010000143.1:0-2431 GCA_049285355.1 Candidatus Cybelea sp.
CTTTAGTGCACCTCTACCGTTGAGGAGCCGGCATTCACGCTGCCGTCATCCGAAATGTCGAGTGCCGAGAGCACGTAACGTCCGCCGTGAGCCGGCAGCTCGATCGCGATTCCGCCGGCGTCGCCGCGCGCGACCTTCCAAGAGATCGTTTCGGTTTCGGCTTGAGCCAGGGATTCGTCCGGCGGCGGCTGCGACCGTCGCACGAAACCCAACACTTGTGCCCGGTCGCCGGTCGAATCGACCGATGGATGCCAGGTTACGGCCTCCGGTGCGCTGTTCTGCGTCGTCGTTATCCCGATCGCCAGAAGCGCCGGCGCCGACGAGAAGATCGCACTCCCCGAGGGCGTCCCCCGGCTGATTCGCACGACGAACGTGCCGCGTCCGCCGTCCCCTTCGAAGGCGACGCGCGCCGCCTCTCCAGCGGCGAAATGATCGCTTCGCACCGAGAGACTCGACGAACGCGGACGCCCCGGCCCGGAGAGCGTCAAGGGAGTCGTACTCCATTCGATGGCGCCGTCGCGAACGAAAGCCGCACCTACGCTCAGCTCGCCCGCGGCATTGATCGCGTGCAGCTGCGCAATCGCTCGCCCGCCGTCGGTCTTGACCACCCTAAACTGCATACCCAGCGCGCTTTCGAAGGTAATCAGCGCTGCGCCCTGCGCTCCGGGAGCCTGCGCATCCACCGTAACCTGCTCGCCGGCGCGATAGGCATTCGCGCTTAGCGAGATCCCGACGTTCGCGCTGCGCCCGTCCGCCGTCGGCGCCGACGCCTGCGGATCGATCTGCAGCTGCAGCGCGTCCGTTGCGCGTCCACCTTGATCGGTGGTGGCAAAGACGAGATTGGTTCCCAACTCCGGCGCGTTGAAGCTTCCGCGCGCGTGACCCTCTCGATCGAGCACCACTCGCTGCTGTTGCGCCGAGTTTCCGTGAACGAGTTCGACGGTAACGCTCGCGTTTGCGAGCGGCTTTCCATCGAGCGTCTGCGCGTAAACGTCGAAACCGAGCGGCATACCCAAACTCTGTTCGGTACGGTCTAGACTCAAACGAATCGCCGCCTGAGCGGTCGGCACGATGACGCGCGTCTCGGCGGTCGCGCCCGCCGATTCAACGTGCACGCCGTAGGTCGAGCCAAGGTCGTCGAGCGGGCGCGGAATGCGAACCGTCGCGTTGCCGCTTGCGTCGACGCGTATCGTCTGGGTCAACCATCTCGTCGTCGCCCACGGCGTCGAATCGGGCACGTAGCCGAGATAGACGTGCGGAGAGCGCACGACGGTTACGTTTACGGAGACGTCGCCGCGCGAAGCGTGAACGAGCAGCGGAACGTCTTCGCGATAGTCGCACGTACTTGCGCAAGCGGCGCTAACGTCGAGCGACAGGCCGCCGGCGTTCGCATCCACGTGCACCGTCGCGCCGCCGACCGCACCGCCGACCTGCGCCAGGACGGAATAATCGCCGGCGGTCGCATCCGGCGGAACGTCGAGCAGGGTGGCAAACGCCCCGGCTTCATCGACCGAAACGCCGCGCGTCGCAATCGATCTCGCACCGTCGCGCAGCGAGACGATGGCGCTGCCGCTCCCGGCTCTCAGCACGCCGCTGGAGCGCGTTCGCGCGAACCCGGCGATCCGAATGACGCCGCCGGCATGAACTACGGCCGAATCGGTGCGCAGGCCCACGATCGTCGATGGAACCGGCGCCTGCGGCAAGAGGCTCAGGAACGCGTAGCTGCCCCCCCACTGCGCCAGCGCAAAGACCGGTCGCGACGGGCGGCTCCAATGAAGGATGCCTTGCCCGTCGGTCAGTCCGGTGACGAACGAGTTGTTAACGACGAGCGCAACGCGCATGCGCGTCAACGGCAAGCCGGTGCCGAGATCGGCCCCGTAAAAAAGAAATCCGGACGGCGTCTGTTTCGAGATGAGGCCGACGCGCGAGCGGTTGATCCACACTTGCTCGCCGACGTCGCCGCGGCGCGCCTCGATGACGAAGAATCCCTCGCGCGATCCGAGCGGCACGCTTACCTGATTCGATTGGAACTGATAGCCGCCGGGAGGCGTGAAATTGAACGCGAGGAGCGCGCGTCGCCGCGCCGTGCCGATCGCACGCGGACTGAAGTTCGACCCCGTGGTGAGGACGTCGGCGGGATTCACCGCGTAGACCGCAAAGGCGACCGGCGCGCTGGAATACGTATCCAACCGCACCGTGGCGGCTTTCCACGGCACGCTCGAATCGCCGGCGAAGAGTTGGAAGTACGAATCGAGGCGATGCAGATCGACAATCGGCCGCTCGGCTTGTGCGGCGGAGACGTTGAGCGCGAAGGAGAGAAGAGCAACGGCGACCAGACGAGCGGCCTTCATTCGTCTGGTGCTGCTTCGGCAGGTCGAAGAGATAGGCCCGCGTAAAGCGCGGTACTGTGGACGAACAGGCGGCGGGAGAG
>JBAPZS010000144.1:0-1704 GCA_049285355.1 Candidatus Cybelea sp.
CTTGTAGAGTGCGACCTGCGAAACGTGGAGCGGGTGCCGTTCAGTCGCTACTATTTCGTCCCCTTCGATCGCAAACCGTGGGAAGGTCGCAAGATGGTCGAGCTGCACGCTCCCGATCACCTTTCCACCCGAACTCGTAACCTGCACGCGATCGATGAACGACGCCTTCAGCGACGACCCGATGCCCACCGCAATGTACTTGCCGTCCCACTGCACGCTCCCCGGATTCCACGTGGGAAGTCTTCCGAGTTTTACGCGCGTGAGATCCTTGCTGCCTTTCGGCATCTCGACCAGCTCGCGAATACCGCTAAGCGCGACGCCGTCGATGAAGATGTTGCTGCGATCGTCGTACGCGAGCGCAATCGGGTTGAACGAGATCGGAATGATCGTCGGTTTGCCTTTCGGCGGCCAAATGTCGATCTCGCCGGTCGACGAGCGACGATAACCGATGACGGCGAGATCGCCCGTCGCGGGATCGACCGTGCAGGCGTACACGTTCTCGTGCGAATGGAGCGTCTCGATCGGCTTGGTTCCGCCGTGCGCAAACTTATATATGTCGAACGGGTGCGCGCCCGTTCGATGTGTCGTCACCCAGACGTTGCCGTGCGGGTCCGAACAGATGCCCCGCGGTTCGCCGATATTCGAAATGGACGTCACGATGGTTCCCGCCGGAAATGTGAGGACGTTTACGCCGAACGACGCGGTCTGGTTCGCAACGTAGAGAAGATCGCCGCCGGACGCGCGCGGCCCGCGCGCATCGCCGCGCAGCGCCACGCTGTCGAGCGACGGCCCAACCGGCAACGCACGCGCGCCACACCCCGGCAACATCGCGACCGCAGCGGCGACACCGAAAAGACAACGTCCCAGGCCAAAGTTCTTCACGTAGCTAACACCTCCGACTTTAGTAGCACAGAGATTCGCCACTCGCGCAAGTTGACCTAGGTTGCAAATTCTAATCAGCGCCGAACCGAGGCCCCCAGGAAAGTTAACTCCGGTTACTAAATAGGGGCGAATCTCATGGAGGACGCGGATTGCTGCGAACGTTGATCGATTCTCTAACCCTTCGCGCACCGCTCGAGCGGAGCGCCGCGGAGATGGCGGCGTTGCTCACGGCCACTCGCGGCCCATCGTTGCTTGGCCGGCCGCTCCCTACGTCTCCGGGAGGTTACACGCGCACCTGCGTTCATCGGGACGATCGCTTCGAAGTGCTCTTACTCAACTGGGATGCCGGCGCCGTCTCCGCCGTGCACGATCATGGCGGCCAGCACTGCTGGATGATGGTGCTCGAGGGGCAGCTGCTCGTGGACGACTACGTCCGTCTCGATCGCGGCGACGTTCCTGGGGTCGCGCGGGTCGCGCCGCGCGGCTCGCGGGTGATGCCGCCGGGCGGTCTCGATCTCCGCTCGCGCCCCTTCGATCTGCATCGCGTCTCGGCGCCGCCGACCGTTCCGACGCTCTCGCTCCACGTTTACGCCGGCCCGCTCACCGAGTTTCTCATCTACGACGAAAACGCGCAGCGCTGCGAGCGCATGCGCTGCACCTACGACGAGGTGCTGCCGCCGTACGCGTTCGCCGCGCAATAGCGCGCGAAACTTCAGCCGCCTCGACTCGGTTAGACGACTCGAATGAGAGCGTGGATTCTGCTTTGCGATAACGCGCAGTCCGTCGCCGGCAAACTGTACATTCTCGGGGGCTCGTGGAACG
>JBAPZS010000145.1:0-4888 GCA_049285355.1 Candidatus Cybelea sp.
TTGTCACCCTGAGCGGCCGCATTGTCACCCTGAGCGGAGTCGAAGGGCGACAATGCGTCAGCCTCTCGAAAGGCCGAGCAGCCATGAATCGGAGCCACAGAAGCAGTGTCAAGATTAAGCACGGGGCAGTGTCATCCTGAGCGGAGTCGAAGGACGACACTGCTGAGAGCCTAGGCGCACGTCATGAAAACGATGGAAATGAAGTCTCGCACAGTTGGCGCCTCCTTGAGTGTCGGGATACTGCTGTTCGGTTGCGGCGCTCCGCAAGCGACCACGCCCAGCGGCGCGACACCTCAGCCGGCGTCGACTCGTGCGGTGCGAGGCTCGTGGATGAAGCCGGGCACGTCGGGGCAGGATCTGTTGTACACCGCCGGCGGCGAGAACGGCCGCGGGATCGTTTACGTGTACACGTATCCGCAGGGCGCCCTGGTAGGGACCCTCACGGGCATGATCCAGCCTTCCGGTGTCTGCACTGATTCCGCTGGTAATGTGTTCATCGTAGCTTATACGACGGGCTCTCTGGGCTCCAGTACGATTTACAAATACGCGCACGGCGGCACGAGCCCGGTCGCGATGTTGAGTGATCCGGGTGTAGCGTTAGGCTGCGCGGTCGATCCGAAGACGGGTAATCTCGCGGTGGCCAATACTTCGGATTTTACCAATCCTTACGAGGACGACTGGGGCGACATCGCAATCTATCCCGAGGCTCGGGGAAATCCAAAGATCTATTACGACGATGGATTTCCGGCCTTCTACAACTGCGGATACGACAACGAGGGAAATCTTTACGTTTCGGCGTTTCCCTACAATGGACTGGATTACGAAGCAGTCTTGGTTCGACTCGCGCGCGGCAGGAAGGCGCTGGAGGAAATTAACCTCGATGTAAGTCTCTGGGGCAACTTGCCCGTAGTGCCGTCCGTTCAGTGGGATGGCCAATACATAGCGGTCTCCTCGTTCCCTGGGCAGTTCTTCGTTACTAAAATCTTGGTCGTCTACCGGCTAAAAATCAGCGGCAGCAGCGGCACCGCGGTTGATGAGTTGAAGCTAAGGAGCAGGCGGAGCCACGCCGCGGCTGGGCAGGTATGGATCGAAGGCAGGACGCTCGTGGGCGTGGAGGATTCGCCTGATTTTAGCAACGTGTCGTATTGGCGCTACCCACGAGGCGGAAAACCCACGTACACAATCCGCGATATCGTGTACCGCGGCACAGCCATGCTTTTTGGTGTTGCCATTTCACCCGCGACGTCGCGGTAGATGCCGTGCCCGGATCGGCGGACTGCCGCGCCCGGCGCCGTCACCGGTAAAAAATGCGCGCGTCGCAGGTGAACGTTTCTAACGACTTGGCGATTCGCATGGCACCAAAGCGCGGATGCAATGGATTGATGAGGTAGTTAAACTCTTGCGGCACGATTGCCGACGGCACGGCAACGGCCAGCGCGGTTCCCTCGGCAAGAAACCGTTCACCGATTTCGACCGTCGCGTCGGAGCGTGCCGGCCGCCGCCAGTCTTGCGGAAGCGACGGGAGCCGCATCACATCCTCTTCGGCGAGCGACGCGCTCGCGAACGCATAGTCGGTTGGCGCATCGGCGCGCTCGATCGTTGCGAGAATCTCGAGGATTGCAAGCGACCTCGACCATGAGGCGTACGCCGCCGGCGTACCTTTTCGGTTCCAGCGCCCGCCGGCGATGGCGGCGCCGTCTCCGCTAAACGCCGACGGCGGCGAAGGACAGAAGCGGGTGCGCACGAGTCGCCATACCTCGATCACGCAACGCCGCCGTAGGCGATCGTCGCCAATGCCTGGCGGACCATCTCGGTACCGGGTTCGGTCGAGAGCAGTTCCAGCGGCGTGCGATCCCCAAGCGCCCAAACTTTGGAGCGAAGCCAGCGTAGCGCGCGCTCCCGGTTACCGACGTATCGGTCGGCGTCGGCCAGCGTTCGCGCCAGTCGCACGGCGCGGTCGCCCTCGGCAACGTCGAGTCTCACCGAGCGATCGCGTTTGCGATGGAGCGTCCGCACCGAGAATCCAATGACGCCGGCAATCTCGCTTTCGGTGAGGCCGGCGGTCAGGAGCTCCTCGAGCGCCGACGGCGGCAACCCTCGGCGTACCGCGCCGATGATGGCGTCGTCGCTCGCCTTGCCGTGGCGCAGCAGATCGCGGATCAAACTCCGCGAGCTCCCGCGTCGGACAGATGACACAGTGGAATAGGACATGTGTCAAGTATAACCCGCGGCAGCCCCACTGTCATCCTGAGCGGAGTCGAAGGACCAGTAACTTCCGCCGCTTGCTAAGGTACCTACCGGCATGAAGGTATCGAAGCTCCGCGCGTGGCTCTGGCTTTCGTGCATGCTCCTCGGCGTGGCGGGAACCGCCGCCGGCGCCGTTCTGGGAGCGCGGCCGGTCGTGGTGGTGCCGATTACCGGCACCGTGGACGACGGTATGGCACACTTGGTCGAGCGATCGGTGACCGAGGCGAATCAGCAAAACGCCCGCGCCATCGTGCTCGAAGTAAATAGCCCCGGCGGTCTCGTCAGCTCGGCGTTCCAAATTCGCGATGCGCTCTTTTCGGCTCAGGAACCGGTCGACGCGTACGTCGCGCAGCGTGCCTACTCCGCCGCGGCGTTGATCTCGCTCTCGGCCAACCGCATTATCATGGGGCCCGGCGCCTCGATCGGCGCTGCCGAACCCGTGGAGGCGGGCGGCGCGGTGCCGCCGAGCGATAAGATCGTCTCGGCATTGCGCGGTGAGTTCGAGTCCACTGCGGAAAAAACGCACCACGACGCGCGTATAGCCGGCGCCATGGTTGACAAGAATGCCAGCCTTCCGGAGTTCAAGCGCCCCGGCATGGTGCTAACCCTCAACACCGAGGATGCGGTTCGCGCCGGAGTCGCCACCGGAACCGCGCCCGACCTTAATGCCGCGCTCGCGCAACTTGGCCTCGGCGGCGCTCCCATCGTATCGGCCTCATACACCTTCGGTGAATCGCTCGCGCGCTTCGCGACGGATCCCGTCATCAGCGGCCTGCTGTTGACGCTGGGCATGCTCGGACTTTTGATCGAGATGCAGACGCTGCACGGCATCGCCGGCATCATCGGCATCGGCGCGCTCGCGCTCTTCTTCGGAACCCACGTCTATGCCGGCTTTTCCAACGAGCTCGTCATCGTGCTCGCGATCTTCGGCCTCATCGGCATCCTGTGGGAGCTGCACGTCGTGCCGGGTCACGGCCTGCCCGGAATACTCGGCGCCAGCGCGCTCCTGGTGGCGGTGCTGCTGGCCTTCGGCTTGCCGTTCTTCTTCGTGGGCATCGAAACGATCGCCACCGCAATCGTGCTCACCGTGATCGGCTTCTCGCTGACCGTTCGCGCCGTCCCGCAGAACGCGTGGGCGCAGCGTCTGGCGCTCGCCGCCGCCCAAGGGCCGGAGTACGTCACGAGCGCGGATTATGGCGATCTGCGCGGTCGGAGCGGAACCGCGGTGAGTTATCTGCGACCGGCCGGCATCGCCTCCATCGATGGACGCCGCATTGACGTCCTAACGGAGGGTGAGTTCATCGCTGCGGGAACACCGGTCCGAGTCGTGCGCGTCGAAGGCGCAAGAATTTTCGTCGAGCCAGTCACTGCGTAAGGAGCTTCTATGGTAGCCGTCAGCGGCGCGGTCCTCGTCTTCTTTCTCGTAATCCTATTCTTCGCGTTCCTATACTACTTCCCGATCGGTCTTTGGATTCGGACGATCGCCGCAGGCGTGCCGCTCGGCATCATCGCGCTCGTGCGCATGCGGCTCATCGGCATTCCGCCAAGCGTCATCGTCAACAACTACGTCCGGGCGCGCAAAGCGGGGTTAAATTTGACCGTCGATCAAATGCAGTCGCACTTTCTCGCCGGTGGTAATGTCGAGAACGTGACGCTCGCGATGATCGCCGCGCAGCGCGCGCAGATTCCGCTCGAGTGGCAGCGCGCAGCGGCGATCGACTTAGCCGGCCGCAACGTCCTCGAGGCGCTGCAGACCTCGGTCAATCCGAGGGTAATCGAGACGCCGATCTTCCAGGGCGTCGCCCAGAACGGCATTCAGCTCAACGTCAAGGCGCGAATCACGGTGCGCAGCGACCTCGACCGCTACGTCGGCGGCGCGGGCGAACCGACGATCGTCGCGCGCGTCGGTGAGGGCGTCGTCTCGGCCGTCGGCGCGGCGGCGGATCACAAGGAAGTGCTCGAGTATCCCGACCGCATCAGCAAAGCCGTTCTGGCAAAAGGGCTCGACGCCGGCACCGCCTTCGAGATCGTCTCGATCGACATCGCCGACGTAGACGTCGGCAAGAACATCGGCGCCGAACTGCAGACCAGTCAGGCCGAGGCCGATCGCCGTATCGCGCAGGCGAAGGCCGCCGAACGGCAGTATGCGGCGCTCGCCGCCGAGCAGGAGCAGAAGGCCGAGACGCAAGCCATGCGCGCAAAGGTCGTCGAGGCCGAGGCCACGATTCCGCAGGCGATCGCGCAGGCGTTCCGCAGCGGCAATCTCGGCGTGATGGACTACTACCGGCTCAAGAACGTGCAGGCCGATACCGAGATGCGCTCCTCCATCGGGGCCGCGACCGAACCGAAAGACGACACGCAGGCCTCGCCGATCACCGCGCCGCCGCCGAACAGCTAAACCGGGGCCATGCGCGACATCGGGCTCCTCATCTGGGTCATCTTCTTGATCGTCGGCGTCGTCGGGAGCATGTCCTCGAAAATCCGCCGGATGAACGCGGGGCGAGGCCCCGCGTCCCTGCAGCCGCCTCCGCCACAGCCGCCGGTCCAGTCGCCTCAGCGGGTGGTCGTAACGCAGACCGACGCGCGTCAGCGCATCATGGATATTCTCCAGGCGCAGATGCAGGCGACCGCGCCGCCAGGC
>JBAPZS010000146.1:0-8991 GCA_049285355.1 Candidatus Cybelea sp.
GGTCCCACCCGTTCCCATCCCGAACACGGCAGTTAAGCCCGCCAGCGCCGATGATAGTTAGGCCGCAGGGCCTCTCGAAAGTAGGACGGTGCCAGATTAATACAGCGATGGAGGCTCGGCGCATAGCGGCGAGCCTCTTTCTGTTTGGCCGCAAGCGACCTCACGCGCGCGCGACGTACGCGAACTGCGCGCGGAACTGGTCCCCGTCGAGGTTGGTGTGCGAAGCGAGCGCCGCGAGATGTTGCGCGTTGCTGAAGTCAGCGGGTTCGAGGTAAACCATATAGTCTCGCGCGACGCGGTAGGCTTCGGTCGTGAGGTCTACTTGGCGCGTCCGGATTCGGCCGGTTGCGGGATCGAGCAAGTCCTTTAAAATCACCGGCTTTACCCGCCCGCCGGACAACGCGATGAGCGCACCGCTGCCCCCGTCGACGAGGTAGCGCACGGCGCCGAAGCCGAGCGTCCGCGTGTAGTCGACGTCGAACGCAACCGGCTTTGCGCAGCGCAGTTCGTAACCGATGTCCTTCGTGTGCACGGTAGCGTTGACGCCGATCTCTTTCAGGCGGGTGCGCACCGCGTCGCGCAGGATGATTCCGAGCGGGATCTCGGCCAGCGGCACGTGCCCAAACGAATCGCGACCGAGGTTCCCGGCCGCTTGCAGGGCGTCGTCCCAAATCCGTTCGGCGATTCCTTCGGCAACGACCGCGACGCCGTACTCGCGTCCCAGAAACCGTCGCTTTACGATCGAACCGACGATGGTATCGGCGACCGATGCCAGCGTCGTCTGCTCCGGAAACTCTTCGGGCAGGACGGCAACGGTCGAGCCCGCCGCTTTGCACATGCCGAGCGCGAGCGAGCCGGCCTTGCGACCCATGCAGACGACGATGTACCAACGCGTCGTCGTTCGAGCGTCCTCCATGAGACTCTCGAGGATCCCCGCGCCGACCGAGCGCGCAGTCTCGAAGCCGAACGTCGGCGCGTCGTCCGGGAGCGGGAGGTCGTTGTCGATCGTCTTGGGGACCGTTGCGATGCCGATCCGGCGCTGCGTTCGCTCCGCGATCTTTGCCGCGCCGTAGGTCGTGTCGTCGCCGCCTATGCAGACCAGGTACCGAATGCCTAGCGCATCGAGCGACTCGACGCAGTGCTCCAGCGTCGCGGCGTCCTGTGCCGGATTGGTGCGCGAGGTGCGCAGTATCGAGCCGCCGCTGGTGTGGATGCGGGAGACGTGGTCGAAGCTGAGCTCGAGGGTCTTGGGGCGGCGACCGGCGGCGAGATCGCGATAGCCGTCGTAGATCCCGACCGCACGGAGCTCGCACTTAAAAGCTTCCATTGCAGCGGAAGCAATGACGCCGTTGATGCCCGGCGCCGGGCCGCCGCCCACCAAAATCGCCAGCGCTTCACGCACTAGAGCGTCCTCAATGCGACGGACGAATGCGATAGATCTTGCCGGCCGCGTCGTCGGCTACGAAGAGGCTGCCCTGCGGTCCGACCGCGATGCCGGTCGGACGGCCGATGCGATCCCCGCAACCGCTTTGAAAGCCCGATACGAACTCGCTCCATTGCGCATTGGGATTCTGCCAGTCAACCGGGTTCACCGGCCGATCGCCATGCATCGGCACGAAAACGACGCGCGGCGGTGCAGCGTCGCAGCCACGTCCGTCGGTGTGCCAAGAGCCGTGCGCGGCGACGAACAAACCGCCGCGATAACGTGATGGGAAGGCAAAAGACCCGGCCGGATGCGCGGGGTAGAATGTCGCACCGATGATCGTCGAGTATGCCGGCAACTCGACGAGCGGCTCAACCACATCCGCGCAGTTGTACCCGGGCCAATAGTCGCGCCGATTCTCCTCACATACGGGCCATCCATAATCGGCATCGCCGGGATGCGCCGAGAGGTCGTCGAGAAACTCATAAGGATGCCCGAAGGGCAGATCGTCTTGCCCGGCATCGCCGACCCACAGCGAACCCGTCTCCGGGTTGACGGCCAGGGCGATCGCATTACGAATTCGCTTGGCGCGCTGGGCGAACTCCGAGCCGTCCGGCTTCATAACGGAGACCGCGGCGCGCGTCGGGTCGACTTCGGCGCACGGCTTCGCGCCGCCGTCCACCGTCGCGTTACACGATGAGCCGGCTGCGACGTAGAGACGACCGCCGCTATAGGCGACCGAGGTGGTGGTATGCACGTCGCCGTCGGTCCCGGGTGCCTCCGGGCCGGAGCGTACGTCGGCGATCCGCCGGATCGAGCCGGCCCCGGTTTCGCCGCGGTACGCGATAACCCAAACGTGATGCATGGTGCCAACGTACAGTTCGGAGCGCGCGGCGTTGAATGCGACGCCGGAGGCGAGTCCGTCGTCGAACTTCGCGAACAGGCGGGGCTGCCCAGGATTCCCTTCCGCGTCCGGCACGAGATAGATATCGCTGCCGCGGGTTCCGACGAGCAGGTCGCCATTGGGAAGCACCGCAAGCTCGCGGGCGCCGCGGAGACTCGCGATGGTCTCGAGTGAGAAGCCTTGTGGAACGATCAAAGCCGGCGCAGTTCGAGTGGCGCCGGCGGCGAGCATAAAGAGTGTTGCCAGAAAAACCAGGGCCCGCACGCGGATCACCGTTCTATGCGGGCGCGGTTAAGACGTCTACGCCGGGGGCTGTTGCTCCGGCGGCCCTTGGTTCGGCGGCCCTTGGTTCGGCGGCCCTTCATTCGGTGGCCCCTGATTCGGCGGCGGCCCTTGGTATTGCTGCCCTTGATAGGGACCCGGCTGCCCTTGATACTGCTGCGGACCCGGCTGACCCTGATACTGCTGCGGACCCGGCTGACCCTGATACTGCTGCCCTTGGTTCGGCCCGGCCTGTCCCTGACGCCGCTGCTGCATCTGCTCGCGGCGCTGCTGCATCTGCTGGTGATATTGGCTCTGCTGATCGGACGTCAACACGCCGAGGATCTGCTTGCGCAGATCGCGCGTCGCCTGCTGGTCGCTCGGGCTCCCTTGCGGATGTGCCTGGGCATACTGATCGATCATCGATTGTATCCGCTGCTGCTGGTCGCCGGAGAGGTTGAGAGCTCCGAGTCGCTTCATCCAGCGATGCTGAAGCTTTCCTTCACTGGGGGTTGTGCGATTTTGGGCTTGCGCGGGCGGCGCGGGAGCCTGCTGGGCCTGCGCACACAGCGGGCTCACGAGTGCGACAAGCAAGGCGCCTGCCGCGAAAACGTTCATCTTCATAGGCACGATGTTAATGGCTCGGCCCACAGGGCGCCTGAACGTCCGATTAGGACCTGCCAAGCGGCCTAATGGCCACCGCCTTGACCGAGTCCGTGACGTGTTGCTCGAACCGCTTGAAGTTGTCGAAGAAGAGCTGCGACAGCTTGCGCGCCTGCTCGTCGTAGGCCGCCTTGTCGGCCCAGGCAAGCCGGGGATTTAGGACGTCGTTCGGGACGTCGGGCACCGACCGAGGAATCGTCAGGCCGAAGAAGGGCTCCGTCTCGTAATCATCGGGAATCCGTCCCTCGATCGCCGCGTTGACCATTGCGCGAGTGTGCGCGATTGCCATGCGATGGCCTACGCCGTACGGACCGCCGGTCCAGCCCGTGTTTACCAGCCAGCAATCGACGTCGTGCCCCTCGATCTTTTGTCCGAGCAGTCGCGCGTAGACCGTCGGATGGTGGACCATAAACGGCGCACCAAAACACGTTGAGAAAGTTGCCTGCGGCTCGCTGATGCCGCGTTCGGTTCCGGCGACCTTGGCGGTGTAGCCGGAGAGGAAGTGATACATCGCCTGCTGCCGAGAGAGTCTCGAGATCGGCGGCAGTACGCCAAAGGCGTCCGCGGTAAGCATAATTATCGTCTTTGGATGCCCCGCTTGGCTCGTTGGCACGACATTCGGAATGAACTCGAGCGGATAGGCGGAGCGGGTGTTCTCGGTCTTGGCGTCGGAGTCGACGTCAAGCTTGCGCGTGCGCTCGTCGTACACCACGTTCTCGATCACGGTTGAGAAGCGATTCGTCGCCGCCCAGATCTCGGGTTCGGCCTTCGGAGAGAGGTGTATCACCTTTGCGTAGCAGCCGCCTTCGAAGTTGAACACGCCGTCGGCCGACCAGCCGTGCTCGTCGTCGCCGATGAGCGGGCGTCGCGAGTCGGATGAGAGCGTGGTCTTGCCCGTGCCGGAGAGGCCGAAGAGAATCGCGACGTCGCCGCGCGAGCCGACGTTTGCCGAGCAGTGCATCGGCAGCGTATCGCGCAACGGGAGAAGATAGTTCATCACCGTAAAAACGGATTTCTTGATCTCACCGGCATAACGAGTGCCGCCGATCAGAATCATACGTCGCTCGAAATTCACCAAGATAAACGTGCCCGACCGAGTTCCGTCGCGTTCCGGATCGGCCGCAAAGAGCGCCGCGTCGACGACGGTGAACTCCGGCACGAAGTCCGGCGACGGCTGCTCCGGCGTAATAAAGAGATGGTGCGCGAAGAGCGAATGCCAAGCGAGTTCCGTGTAGACGCGCAACGGCACGCGATAGCGCTCGTCGGCGCCGGCGTAACAGTCGAGCGAATAGACTTCGCGCTCGGAGAGATAGGCCGCCACGCGATCCCAAAGCGCATCGAAACGCTCCGGGTCGATCGCCTGGTTCGTCGCACTCCAATCGATATGAGCCTCGCTCGCGGGTTCTCGTACGAAGAACTTATCCTTCGGCGAGCGTCCCGTATGCGGCCGGGTATCGACGATTAACTGCCCGCATGGACCGAGGACACCTTCGCCCCGAACGATCGCGTGTTCCAGCAGCGCGGGAACCGGCAGGTTCTCCCACAACTTGACAAATTTTAGCTTTTCCGGAAGCGAAAGAATGACGGTCCCTCCTAGTTATTCTCGGCTTTCTCGGGATGTTTTCTCATGCCGCGCAGGCGCGCCTGCAGGCCGGCGTTCCACGGAGTCCAATGCAGTAAGCATGCGGTGGATACTTCTGTTCCCGGCGGTCGCGTCGCTTGTTCTGCTTTCCGGTGCTCGTGCCGGCGCGGTTCTGCCCTTTCATTTCGGATTTTTTGCGTCCGGCCCGCTGGACGGTATTACGGATGTCGCCGGCGTTCGCGTCGCCCATCTGACAAAAATCGCAGGTACCGATATTCGCACCGGCGCGACCGCGGTGCTTCCCGACGCCGATCCCTGGGATCACAAGGTCTCGGCCGCATTTTTTGCGTTCAACGGTAACGGCGAGATGACGGGTACACACTGGATCGAGGAATCGGGGTATCTCGAGGAACCGGTCGTCCTCACCGACACGCTGGACGTCGGGCGAGCGGCCGACGGCGTCGTGAGCTGGGTAATCGAGCATCATCCGGCGGTCGGGCGCGGTGACGACGTTCCGCTCCCCGTCGTGGCCGAGTGCGACGACGCGCTGCTCAACGACATCCAGGCGCGGGCGGTCACTGCGGCCGATGTCGTCGGGCTGCTCAACTCGGCAGCGCCCGGCCAGTTCGCGCGCGGAAGCGTTGGTGCAGGTACCGCAATGAACGCCTTCGGCTTTCGTGGAGGCATCGGTTCGGCGTCGCGCGTCCTGCCCGGCGATCTCGGCGGCTACCGCGTCGGCGTATTGGTCAACGACAACACCGGGAGCAGCCGCCGGCAGCTGCGCATCCTCGGGGTCCCTATAGGAGAGCGTCTGCTTAACGTGGCTCGCCCGGTCTTTCCGAAAAAGACTGCAATGCGCGGACGTCTAGCGGAGGGAAGCATCATTATCGTCGTTGCAACCGATGCGCCGCTCGACAGCCGTCAACTGCGAGCGCTTGCGCTGCGTGCCTCGATGGGTATGGCGCGCACCGGCTTGACCTCGTCGGTAGGGAGCGGCGATCTGATAGTGGCGTTTTCGACCTCACGCATCTATCCGCTCGTGGCAGATTTTTCGGTTGCCTCGCCGACTGGTCCGATCGTCGAGGACAACGATGCCTTGAACTCACTCTATCTCGCGACGGCGGAGGCGACCGAGGCCGCGATCTACGACGCGCTCTTCGAAGCTAAGACGATGACGGGACGCAACGGCGCAACCGTGTACGCCCTTCCGGCTGCCTCGGTCTTAGAGATGCTGCGAAGCGCCGGCGCGATACCGCACTAGCCGCATGATTCCTACCCGGCGAGCGTAACTCGCGCGACCTTCGCCATCGCAGCCGGAGACCTGGCCGACTCGAACTCACAGAGCGCCATGCTGATTTTCGCCTGATTTCGCCGCGTGAGAAACCACGGCGGTTTTATCGCCGGCAGGAAAGGTGAGTACAGCACGGATTTTTGGCTTTTTTCAAAGAGCCGGCTGTTATGCACGACGCCGATGCCGCTGCCGACGTCAGCACCCCGGCGGGGGGCGTAGCCGCCCCACGGTATCGCCGGTAGCAGGAAGCCGACCGCGCTCCACACGTTGACGCCGATACAGCCGTAACGAAGCCCCGCAATTGCTGCATCCACCGCGTCGCGGTGCGTCGCAGCGGTAGCGCCATCGACGATCAAATTGACGGCAAGATCGCCCCAAAGCCGGTCGTTGCAGAACGCGACCGCGTTCTCCAGGTACGATTTTACGTCGTCGTTGGGAAGTGTGACGACGGTTAGCAGCGACGAAAACGCCTCGGTTCGAAAGAGCGCTTCAGTTGCGTCTGCGGCATCCGCTGCGACGAGCGCGCGTGGGAGGAAACCGGGAGCATCCGTTCCGTGACTCGAGAGCCTGCGGCCGGCAACGAGCGCGCGATACCGTTCCGCCGCGCCGGGGTAGTAGGCCGGGCGATCCTGCGCGCGTTCGAAGAGATGCCGCAGGTGCGCGAGCAGCGCTTCGCGCCGATCCCAGCGCGCCGGTAAGACGAGGGTCTGCAGCGCGACACAGTTGAAGCCCGCATTGTGCAACTTCGCCGTGGCAAGCTGCTCGGCATGAAAGCGCAGCTCGGCATCGCTCCATCGGCCAGGGACGACGATTGCCGGGCTGACGTTGCCCAATTCGCTGGTAATCGGCTTGCCGCTCTCGTTGGTGGCTGCGATTGCATCGTAGGTTAGCTTGCTTCCGGTAACGTGAATCTCGTCGATCGCAGGATGCCCGCACAGATAGCGGCCGACATCCGCTCCACCGTATGCGAAGCGCAGGAAGCCGCCATCAACGAGCGGAGCAAAGGACGCTTCAAAGATCGGACCGAGGGGTTCCAGGAGGGGATGGACTTTGAGGATGCAGACGGCGCCTTGCGCAATCAGCTTGTAAAGAACGTCCAGCAGACCGATCGACGCGATGTTTCCCGCGCCGAGAACGAGCGCGATTCGGGGAGCGTTCGCTTTTCGCCGATACCACGTCCCCATCGTTTCCCGCAGCGTCGCGCGGGTGACGCCGGGCTGCATCCAAACTTCGGCGCGCAATCCAAACTGAAGGAGACGATCGTAGAAGCCCTCCGGGAAGACCTCGACGACGATTTGACCGTCCGCGCGGGCTCGAACGCGGCGCTCGGCTAGGCGGGGTGCGCCCGAGTGCTCGATCTCGGCAAGCGTCGCCGCGTAGCGATTCAAGACGGCGAGCACGGCCCACGGTCCCGTCAGCGCCTCCTCGCCCGCGAGCGGGCTCTCCGCGATCCCCTTGGAGCGCGCCGCCAAACGGATCCAGCTTGCGGCATTCCGGCTCGACGACGAGCGGCACGCCGCAAGAATCTCTATCTTCCGCCGGATGGGGAGCGAGACCCAGTCTTTCGCTCCCGTCTGCAGCGTTTGAAGATCGCGATTCAGATCGGCGATTAGGGTTGAACGCTCACCATCCATTGCACTCCAAACCGGTCGGTCAGCGATCCGAGCCGGCCGCCCCAGAACTGGTCCTCCAGCGGCATGGAGACCGTTCCACCCTCCGCCAATGCCTTAAAGACGCGCTCGCCCTCGGCGCCATCGCTCGTCGCGAGCGAGAGTACGATATCGTCTTCACCGTCCGGTGCGGGGCCGGGCTGCCCATCCGAGGCCATAAACTTTACGTCGCCGGCGACGAAACTTGCATGATCTTGTCCTTGTACTCGGGGGCGGCATGCGACTCCATCGGCGAACCGGCGAAACGATTGAGGCCGATTATCTCCCCGTGCAGACAATCTTTGTAGAAGTTGAGCGCTTCTTCGCACCGACCGTGGAAGAACAGATACGGTTCCAGTTGCATTGCTTGCGTGCTCCTTTGGACGCGCAGCTTCGCGAACGGGTTGCGCGGCTCCGCCGTTGCGCGGCACCACGGACGCAGGTTCGCTCGTACTACGTACGGTAAACGATAGGGTGCCTTCCCCGGTAAAACGCGCGTGAGCCGGTTCGTCCACCTCCACGTCCATTCAGAATACTCGCTCCTCGACGGAGCATGCCGGATCGACCGCCTTTGCCGCAGAGCCGCCGAGGATGGTGCTACCGCTGTGGCGCTCACCGATCACGGCGTCATGTACGGGGCAATGGAGTTCTATTACACGGCCAAAGAGCTGGGCCTGACGCCGATTCTCGGCTGCGAGGCCTACTTGGCGCCGCGCGGACGGCTGGATCGAAGCGCGCGAGAAGAGGCCCACGTAACGCTGCTGGCCGCCGACCTAATCGGCTACCGCAACTTGGTCGCGCTCGTCTCTAAGGGGTTTCTCGAAGGCTACTACTACAAACCGCGCATCGATCTCGACTTGCTCGAAAAGCACAATAGCGGCTTGATCGTTCTCTCCGGCTGCATGTCGGGTCTCGTAGCCGCGCCGCTGCTGCGGGGCGACGAAGCCACGGCGCGTCAAAACGCCAAGATCTACCGCGAAATTTTCGGCGACCGGTTCTATATCGAAGTGATGCGCCATGGGATGCAGGAGCAGGATGCGATCAACGACGGTCTCGTTCGAATCGCTCGCGAACTCGAGGTTCCGCTCGTAGCGACCAACGACTCGCACTACCTGGAGCAGAAAGACGCCTCCGCTCACGACGTCCTGCTCTGCATCGGAACCGGCAAGACGGTTTCCGATACGAACCGAATGAAATTTTACTCGGATCAGTTCTACC
>JBAPZS010000147.1:0-1731 GCA_049285355.1 Candidatus Cybelea sp.
GCACCACCGTGCACGCCGCCGCCCGAGACGGGGGCGCCGCCGGTGCCGTGAACCGTCCCGTTAATCGTACCAGGACGAGACCCCCACGGACCGCGATAACCCCATCCGCCGGGATAGCCGCCGTATCCAGGGTAACCACCGTAGTAGC
This sequence comes from Candidatus Cybelea sp., assembly GCA_049285355.1. Taxonomy (GTDB): domain Bacteria; phylum Vulcanimicrobiota; class Vulcanimicrobiia; order Vulcanimicrobiales; family Vulcanimicrobiaceae; genus Cybelea. The sequence continues at coordinate 149 of JBAPZS010000147.1, forward strand.
CACCGTAACCACCGTAGTACGGGTACGGGTAGCCGTAATAGGCGCCGTAGGGAGCACCCCAGCCCCAGCCCCAGCCAAGCCCGAGGCTCAGGCCCCAGCCATAGGGATAGCCGTAGCCGTAGGCGCTGGGATAGCCGTATCCGCCGCCGTATCCGCCGCCGTATCCGGGATAGTAACCACCGCCGCCATAACCGCCACCGCCATAACCGCCGCCGCCGTAGCCACCGCCACCGTACCCGCCGCCGCCGTAAGCGTCCTGACCGACGTCAAGACGATAGGCCTCGAACGTCGAGCCGTTGGCATGACCGTAGATCGTGACGCGCATTCCTTCGGTCAGCTTGATGCCGGTCGGATTAATCTGGGTGCCCTGGTGCATCGTGACGTGATCGTCGTAGCCTTTGTCGTCACGCATATAGACGATATACGAACCGTCAAAACCGGTAAGCGTGCCTTTGATTGAGTCCATACGGGCGACCGGGGTTCCGTACGCCGGAACCTGCTCTTGTCCGTAACCTTGTCCGTAACTCGGAACGGACTGCTGGGCTCCAGCCGGGCCGGCCACCATGAGGGAGAGCGCTCCGCCGAGCGCGGCCGCCAGTAGCGACCGTGAGAAGCATGTTGAAGTTTGCATATGCACGCCTATTATACTGCCGCGCGGCCCGAAACGGGGTTAGAATATGCGCAAATTGATGCCTTCTCGCTCTACGGGGCAAGCGGCGAAAACTAAATTCGCAGCCTCCTTGACCCTGACGTTGCGTCAAGGTGTACGCTGCCGTCGGAGACCACGATGCAAACACGGATGAGCGAGCTGCGACAGGTTAAGGGGTTCGCCGCCGAGGCGGGCGTGAGCGTTCGGACGCTGCACCTTTACGACCGGCTCGGCCTACTCAAGCCGGCGGCGGTAACCGAATCGGGTTACCGTCTCTACGGCGAGGCCGAGCTCGAGCGGCTCGAGCATATCCTGGCGCTGCGCTTCGTCGGATTCTCCCTCGAGCAAATTAGGGAACTACTCGGAGAGTCGCAGCCACTCGATTTGGCCTTGCGCATGCAGCGACAGGTAATCGTGCGACAGAAACGGCGGCTCGAGTCGGCGCTCGACGCGATCGCGCAGGCACAGCGCGCGCTCGCAGACGACGAAACCGCCGACCGCTGGAAGATTCTCCGCACCGTCATGGAGGTCTTTAGAATGCAAGACGACTGGGCTTGGACCAAAGAATATTACTCGCAACCGGCGCAAGCGGCGATCGACGAACGGCGCCGCAGCATGTCGCCGCAAGAGATCGAGCAATCTCAGCGCGATTGGAGCGGACTCATCGCACGCGTCGAGGATGCTGCGGCGCACGGGATCGATCCAAACGGTGAAGCGGCTCGCGCGCTCGCCGCGCACTGGCAGAGCCTGATCGGACAGTTCACGATGGGCAATCCCGACATCTCGCGCGGACTGAATCGTCTATGGACGGATCGTACGCATTGGCCGAGCGATTTCAAACGGCCGTGGAGCGATGCCGCGGACGCGTTTATCAAACTAGCGATAAACGGCTGCAATGGGAGTGGAGCCGTCGACGGGGATTGAACCCGTGGCC
>JBAPZS010000148.1:0-4044 GCA_049285355.1 Candidatus Cybelea sp.
CCTGAATGGTGCGGCGGCGGGCGCCGGCCACTGAGCCGAACGCCGCGATGCCCGGAGGACGCCGGAATGATCCTCCGGCGACTCGAATCGGAGGCCATATGGGGAATCCCGGCTTAACTCTAGCTAGCCTTTAAAGGTGGTGGTATGCGAACCGCTCGTTGCTCATGCGGAAGTGTAGAAATCGAAGCTTTTGGTACTCCCATTACAAGCGTCGTCTGCTATTGCGACTCATGCCAAAAAGGCTCCCGACAGATTGAGGCATTGACTAACGCCGTTCCGATTCTAGGTCCAGATGGTGGAACCGCGTATATTCTTTATCGTAAAGATCGCATAAAGTACTCAAAGGGTGCCGAGCTTCTAAAAGACTATAAGGTCGAGGAGAAATCAACTACGAGCCGAGTTGTTGCTACGTGCTGCAGTTCGGCCATGGTAATGCGATTTGATGATGCAAAGCACTGGGTACCCATGTATCGAGCGCGATTTCAGGGCGACATGCCTCCCCTGCAATGGCGTATCTGTACGAAATTCAAGCTGGAGAATGCCGTAATCCCGTCGGATACTCCAAGTTCCACGATGTACCCCGCCGGATTTATGTGGAAGCTCCTGACCTCAAGAATTTCGATGCTGTTTAATTAGGCCCAGAACGCCGCGCTTTGGGCAGGCTCTTCCTGATAGAGGCGAACTTCGCGGACGCGTCCACCGGCTAGCGTGAAAATTAGGACCTCGCCCGCGTTCAGCTTGCGGCCTTTCCGATCGCCGGTGACGTCGCATTGAACGAAGACTTTGTCGCCGGACGCTGCCAGCGTCGATGGTGTGGAGCGGAACGTGCCGGCCGTTTCTTGGCCTACCTGCGCGAACATCGCGAAGATCGCGTCGCGGCCCTCGTAATTTCCCGCGAGTATTCCGGTCGGCTCACTGCCCCATCTGGCGTCAGCATCAAAGAGTTCGCTCAGGGTCGCCAAATCAGAAGCGGCGAATGCCTCGAATCCTTTTTTAACGCGGTCGATATTATCGATTTCGACGTGTGTGGAAGTCATAAAAACTCGTCCCTTCAGAAGAGGCTTAGGAAAGCCGGAGGGTTCTACAAGTCACTGACCGAGCCTGCGGTCAAAGGGGGCTATTCGGTCAGCGGCGCAACTCCGATTGTGTCCAGCTGTGAATTAATCGATTTCACGGCCGCCTCAATGGACGCTCCGTTTCCGGAGTCAGCAGCAGCGGCTTTGTTGAGTTGGTTTTGCCAATCGAGCAGCGCGGGCTTGCCACCTTCCGTGGCTCGCTCCGTCCACGTGTCGCTGGTCCTCACCTTGCGGCAATCGTCCTGTTTGGCCCATTCCCCACCGATCCGACGCCCGAGCGACGTAAGCTGGGCGGCGACCGCAGCGTTTGTGCTTGGGTCGGTGACGTGCACGAGGATCTTTTGACTATCCGGGAACCAGCCGGCGTACGCTCGCGTGCCAAAATAAAATGCGTGCACCTGCCCCCAATACTTGTTCCAACTCTGCCACTCCCCCTCACAATTGTCTGCCTGCCAAACCGCATGGAAAGAATCTTTCCACGAATCGACGGTCGCAGCATCGTCGGCAAGGCAGCAGGCTCGTGCGATGAGGAAGATCGCGAATGCAACCGGTAGTGCGCGCAGTATTTGCGGCGCTCTGTATCGTGAGATAGACATCAGCGCGTGGTTCTGCGCCGGCGTCCGCTTTCCCGGGAATCGAAGGCGTGGGCCGTAGCGAGAGGGCCCACACACATTCTACTAGGCTGAGAAGTCGAGCCCCCGGCTACGGACCGAAGGCCAGCGAAACGGGCCCGCCGACGCCTTGGAGAATCGTCCGGGCAACCTTCGTGCTATTTGGGGCATACTCGGTTGCGGAACCGTTCCCGTTGAGAAGGGCGTGATTGTTTGCAACGTTGAGATAACCCGACGATCCAATTGCCAGCGCATACGGGTTGAAGATGCCGTCGGTTATCGTTCGAGTGGGCATCGTTTGACCTGATGCGTAGACCGCAACCGAGCCGTTTTGGTTATTGCAGGCTCCGTTGGCAACATACAGATTCCCCGACCCGTCGAATATCAGCGCCCTCGCGCTCGGGCAGAGCAATCCATCGGCGATGGTTCGCAAAACCTTATCTTTACTGCTTGTATACCGTAACCGACCCTTTATAGCCACCATTCATGTTCCTGGCGCTCTGGCTGACGTAAAGATCATCTCTCTTGTCGAACGCAATCGCGTCGGGTGAACCGTTCTGGGTGTTGAGGGAGATCGAACGAACTAACTTACGAGAGTCGCGTGCATAGACCGTTATGGTGTAAGGCCCGCCGGTAGGGGCGTTTGCAACGTACAGTTTTCCTTTTTTGTCAAACGCCATCGCAGTAGGCGATGCAACTCCGTCGACAACCTCTTGTTTCAACTCGGTCGACTCCGCATTATAGATCGTTACGCTGTTCCCACCCGAGTTTGAAACATACGCATTGTCGGCCTTATCGAAAACGACGTCATTGGGCTCGGCGATCGACTGCGATAGCGTTCGTAAGACTTTGGTGCTCCCCGGCGCGTAAACCGTAACGTCACTGTCGATATTGGACTGGTTCGCAATGTAGAGATTCTGCGCCGCGTCGAAGCTAAGGGCGACTGGACGCTCCCCCGCCTCGCCGGCGATCGTCCGGAGCGGCGTGCTCGTCCCCGGAGCGTAAACCGTGACGGTGTTGGAGTTGTAGTTTGCGACATATAGGTTCTTCCCGGCTTCTTGTGGGCCGCCGGCCGAAGCGCGGGTCTGGTTGAGCGAGATACTGGGTTGAATGGCGCTGAAGCTGCCGGTGCCGGCCGAGCCGCCACAGCCGGCAAGAAGGGCAACCGCGCCGAGCACGCCGGCCGCGCGGGCGGCGAAATCCGAGATGCGCATTGTGAGCTTCCTTTCATGAGCGACGACCGCAGGTTGGTCGTGCTCTCACCGCCCCCGGACGCGTGCGGACGCCCCGGCTGCTACCATCCTACATGAAGTCTCGGCAGTCGAGGCTTCAAAGGAGATGACGATGCGCAGTTTCACGCACCACTTCGGAGTGATAGCGGTTCTCGCGCTGGCCGGCGGCCTTGCCGGCTGCGGCGGCCAGATCACCAGCGCCGCCTATGTTCCAAGCGTCGCTCGTAGCGACGCCCTCGATGGTAATGCGGCCCAGCCCGGCGCGAAGGTTCGGATTTTTACCGCGAATCGCGGAGGTGGGAGCGTCTTGGCGTTCGCCGCAACCGCGTCGGGCAACGTTGCGCCCGTCACCAAAATCGCCGGACCGAAGACCAAGTTCAGCGTGCCCGATACGCTGGCGCTGGACGGCTCCGGCAACATATACACTTCCGACTACACTTCCGACAGTGGAACCAAGGTCGAGGTGTTTGGTCCGAATGCCAACGGTAACGTCAAGCCGAAGCGGGTCGTCGGCGGGAAGAAATCGGATCTCGGCCCGACCGAAGGAATCTTAGTGGATCCCTCCGGCGACCTCTGGGTCAGCGGCATTCTCAACAACGACATCACCGAGTATGCACCGGGCGCCCACGGCGACGTCAAACCGATCGATACTATCGCCGGTGACTATACGCAGCTGAGCTACCCGAAGGGGCTGGCCGTGAACGCGGCCGGCCAACTCTACGTCGCGAACACCACGCCGGCGATTCTGATCTTCGCCAAGGGCGCCTCCGGGAACGTTTCTCCCGCGGCCGCGATCGCGGGCAGCAAGACCGGTCTCGTTTCGCCGTATGCCATCGCCTTCGATTCCACGGGGCGACTCTTGGTCGCCGACGAAGGCGTGGGCATTCTCGTTTTTGACAAGCGGGCAAAGGGCAACGTTCCACCCTCTGCGATCATCACCGGACTCGACAATCCGACCGGCGTCGTAGCGGATGCCCACGATCGTATCTGGGTCGTGGATTTTGGCACGAATGCGATCGAAGAGTACGCCAAAAATGCCAACGGCAACGCAACGCCGCTCCGCACGATTAAAGGTGAAGCGACGACATTAGACGAGGCGCTTTCTTTGGCGTTGCGCTAACCCGC
>JBAPZS010000149.1:0-13244 GCA_049285355.1 Candidatus Cybelea sp.
GTAGTCGACGGATCGATCTCGCCCAACGGCTACTGTATCGCCTACACCGCAAAATAACCGACGACCGCGGCCGGCGATGCTTTTGCTGGGAATCGAAACGTCGTGTGACGACACGGCGACGGCAGTCGTTCGTGACGGTCGCGACGTTCTCTCGAGCGTCGCAACGAATCAAAACGAGTTTCATGCCAAGTACGGCGGCATCGTGCCGGAGATCGCCAGCCGGCGGCACGTAGCGCTGCTCTCGGCCGCGATTGCCGACGCGCTCGAACGCGTCGGAATCACGCTCGACGACCTTGACGGCATTGCGGTAACGGCCGGCCCCGGGCTGATCGGGAGCCTCGTCGTTGGCGTGGCCGCTGCTAAAGCGCTTACCTTCGGCCTCGGCAAGCCGCTCTATGCCGTAAATCATCTGCACGGCCACATCTTTGCCGCATTCCTCGATCGGCCCGAACCGCCACCCTATCCGTTTCTAACGTTGCTCGTCTCCGGCGGCCATTCGCAACTGGTCGCCGTCGAATCGGCGACGCGAATGCGCATCCTCGGGCGCACGCACGACGATGCGGCAGGCGAAGCGTATGACAAAACGGCGCGCCTGCTCGGTCTATCCTATCCGGGAGGTCCGGAGCTCGACCGGCTCGCGTGCGCGGGCGATCCTAAGGCGTACGCGTTTCCACGTCATCGTCCCGCCGGCGATTCGCTCGATCTTTCCTTCTCGGGACTGAAAACGTCGGTTCGCTATTTTCTTGAATCCGACGCGGGGCGGGATGCCCCTCGCGCCGACGTAGCGGCCTCTTTTCAAGCCGCGGTCGTCGACGTTCTCATGGCGCGCCTGCAATCGGCTTTCGACCGGGGCTCGTACCGCGCGGTCGTCGTCTCGGGCGGCGTCGCCGCCAACTCTGCGCTGCAGTCGGCCGTTGCGCGGTGGAGCGACCGTACGAGCGTGCCCGTCTTTATCCCTCCACCGAAGTATTGCACCGACAACGCCGCGATGATCGCGGCCGCCGCGTTCTATCAGCGAGACGCGGTTCGCGTCGATCCGCTCAACGTCTGCGCGGATCCGAGTTTCCCGTTCGAGCTAAGCGCTTAGATTTCGAAGGCTACGATCTCGTTTGCCTCGCGATGGTTCGTCCAGAAGCGTGAGCCGTCGTAGGCCAGCGCCCGCGCCGCAAACCGAACGCGCGCAAGATCCTCGAACGGCGTCTTCGCTGCGCCGTCGATGCGGCCCAGAAAGTAGTCGTCGCTCTCTTCGTCGTCGGTCGTCAGCAGAAAGAAATGACCGTCAACGTAGCACTGCCCGCAAATCCCGCGCGGCAAATCGATCTGCCGCACGACGTTGCCGCGATCGTCGATCCCGAGAATCCGGCGGTTGTACCACTGGCTGACGTACAGCCACGAACCATCGTAGCTCAGCTGCGAGCCGGTGTCGTCGGGACAGCTGACGGCATCGTGCGTCTTGAACCCATGCCCGGGAACGAAGCGGCGAATGACGCGATCGTCGTCCTCCCCCTCGCCGCAGATGACGCGGAACTCGTCGCCGACGGCGGTCATACCCCAGGGTTTTCCCGGCGCCTGGTCTTCTTCGACTACGGTCCACTGGCGTGGATCCAGCGCGTAGAGGCGACTCGTCTCTATCGATCCGAGCCACAGCTTTTCACCGTCGAACGCGAGCGCTTGCGGGCGCGGGGCCGGCGACGGCAGCCGGAGCGACTCCTTTACATCGTGCACGCGCGAAGCTTGTCCCTTCAACTCAAGGCTCCCTGTTCGAAAGCAGGGAGGCCCGCTTTTGACGGGCCTCCGTACGCTAACTTAAGCGTCGCTGTCCTCCTCCTCGTCCTCGTCGTCGTCGTCGTCGGAGTCGTTCTGATCGTCGGAATCGGGAAGCTCGGTGGATTGCACGATTTACCTCGCTAAGGATGGCTGGGGTGGAGATGGGGAATTATATTCCCACTTTGACGGTAAGCCAGTAGCTGCGAAACGGAAGCCCATACTCTTCGTTCCCCTGCTCGAGCCCGCTGGTTGCGCCGCCTTGCGACGCCAGGCCATAGTAGTTCTGCGGTACGTAGACGCCGTAACCGATATATCCGTACCGTTGGGCAATGCTGTTGAACCAGTTGTAGACACCTATGTTGACGCTGATCGGACCGCTCGTCTTCGACACGCTGGCATTCGCAAACCAGAACGGGTTGCGGTTCCAGGAGTTGTTGCCGCCGATATAGGTCGCGTCGATCCGCGCGCCGATACCCTGGCCGTCCTGGTATGCGAGCCCGGCGGTTCCTTGGCGCAGTGGGATTCCGTAGATCTGCCCGCCGTCGAGCAGTTGGGTATTGGCTAGCAATATGTCTTGCGGAACGCCGAGATAGGCGGCCGATTGAACGTCAAACGAGGCGTTGAACGTCACGTCACGCATGATGCCCGCGTTTGCCGACAGCACGATGCCGCGATACCGCGCCGCGGCCGCGTTAAAGGTCGTGGTGAAGGCGAGGTTCGCCTGCGTCGGGTGGAGACCGGGACACGAGTTGAGACGCGCGAGCGCCTTGTCGATGTAATCCTTAGGAACCGTGATCCCGGGGAAGCCGACGATGGATACGTTGCCATTCAGGAGGGCCTGGCTCTCCAACGATTGGTAGACGTCGGCTTGAATGTTTGTGGTCGAGTTGAAGCGATGCCCATACGCCAGCTCGAGGTCTCCCGCCGTCTCCGGTTGCAACGTGGGATTCGCGACCGAGGCGATCGAGACGAGCGACGCGCTGCCGCTGGTCGCCGGAGGGCAGTTGATGCTCGACGGCGCGCCGTAAATCGGCGGAGCGAAGGCCAGTAAGGATGGATCGGGTTCGCTGTACGAGCGCCCGCCGGTTACGCGAATCACGTCCGCGGCGTCGGGCCGGTAGATCAGCGATACCCGCGGATCGAAGTGGGTCGAAGACGTGTCGAGCGACCGCTGCAGCCAAAAGCTCCCGAAAGCTTGGAACTTGTCGTTCGGGGTCCACATATCGCGCACGAAGTAGCTCGCCGTCGAAAGATAGAGCGGCGGATTGTTCCCGAACGTGTTGTAGGTCGTTCCGTCAGCCAGCGTGTAGGGAAATGCGCCGTTCGTGTTCTCTTGATGGAGCCACGTGTAGCCGAAGCCTAAATCATTTTTCGACATGGGGAAATCGTCGCTGAGCAGATACCCGCGGTTGTTGTAGAGACTGAGGAAGTCCGGACCGGGACCGTACGGCCCAATTGGGACGCCCGGCCCTTTCTGCTCGTTGTAGTTATACGCGTCGACGAAGCCCTCGACCGTGATTGTTCCCGCCCCTAGTACCTGGGTTGCACGCATGTCGTTATCCACGTCGCCGAGCGTGCGCCAGCGATCGATGCTGCCACCGAACGGCCCGTAGAAGTTGACGGCGTACTCGTCCGGCGTCATACAGGTAAAGCCTTGCGGATTATCGACCAAGACGGCGATGCTATCGTGGCACGATTTCGGTTTGCCGTTGACGAGGATCGTGTTCAGACCTTTCTTGGTTGCCTCGATCGATGCCAACGTCTGCTGTGCGCCGAAAAGCACGTACGGGAAAGTCTCGTAGTCGTTGTCGCCTTCTCCGGTCGAGTTCGACCAGTCTTGGGCGGAGTAGCTCGTGAACTGCAGCGTGGTCTTGGGAGAGAAATCGTAGATCAGCTTCCCGACGAAGTTGCGCTGGACGTATCCGCCGCTAACGGGATAATAGTTGACCTGATTGTAGGCGTTGGCGTGCGTCAAATCGGGCGGCGGCGGACTGGCGTTTGCCGAAGGGCGGTACGGCGAGCCGATGCCGGGATTAACGACGCTGGTCTGGAGCAACGCCGTCTGCTGGATGAATCCGCCCGGGAAGTTTCCGGTCGTTCCTTGGCTTCCCCAAGCGACCGCGTAGCCCAACTTGCCCCACGTTCCCGTGCCGAGCAGCCCCGTCATCAGTTTGTTGTTGCTGCCGACGCCTTGGGTAACCGAGAACTGCGGGGTCTGCGTCGGATTGATCGTTTGAAAGTTCACCGCACCGGCGATCGTCGTCGCACCGAACAGACCGGTCGCGCCGGAGCCGAAGACGACGTCGGCGCTGCTGAGACCCCAGAAGGGCGAGACGTTATAGTTGTACCCCCCGCCGAAGGCTCCGACCGGTCCGATCGGATGCCCGTCGAGCAGCGTCGCCGTCTCGGTTGGGTCATAACCGCGGATCGAGAGCGACATATCGTCGCCGACCGAGGAGCTCGTCGAGGTGATGACGCCGGGAACCGTCGTCAGGACGTCGCCCAAACGCTGGAAGTTCTCGCTCTGAAGGACCGAGGTGTCAATGTAAGCGTTGATCGTCGTCGTCGCTTGCAACGTCGTTCGGCCGCTCGACACGACGTACCCGATCTGCTTGAGGCCCTGCGGGGCCCGCGAGACGGCGGCTTGGAAGGAGACCTCCGGGACCTCGGCCGTGATCAAAAGATCGGGCAAGATGCGCGTCGTCTGGTAGTCCTTCGATCTTATGAAGACCGCGTACGTCCCGGGCGCTTGGTCGGGGATTCTGAAGGTGCCCCTCGCGTCGGTGACCGCCGACGCGACTTTGGTTCCGTTTCGGTCCAGCTCGACCGTCGCGTTGGACACGGGCAAGCCCCCTTGTGTGTCCAGGATTCGCCCCGAAACCGTCGTGCCGCCGGCGGCCGGCGCCGCGGCTCCGGAGAACAGGAGCAGCAGCAGAGTGAAAAGCGCCGGATAGGAATGCGGATTCTTGAAAGCTCGCATAAGCCGACAATGGCTTACCAAGTTTATGAATAACTTATGGTGCCATTAACCCTCTACATAAGAGTCACTTCATGTTGAGTTCATTCGCGAGGCGTAGAATAGCACGATGCTTCTGCGCGCTCTAGCCGCGGTTGCGGCACTCGGTCTGCTCGCACCCTCCGCAACGGCAGCCGGCCCAAATTCGGCCACGGCTTTGCGCTCCCGGATCAAACACGTTTTCATTATCTATCAGGAGAACCACTCGTTCGATAACTACTTCGGGACGTTCCCCGGGGCCGACAACCTGGCGTCGCCCGAAGCCCAAAGCCACGGCTTCCGGCAGTACGATCCGATCGGTAACGCCTGGGTCACGCCATTTCGCATCACCGATCCCGACATCGAGTCTCCCGCCCAATCGCGCGGCGTCGTCTACGCCAAGATGAACGGCGGCGCGATGGACCGCTTCGTCGCAACGCAGGAGGGGCTTTCGCAAAAGAAGTTCGACTCGGCCGGCGCACGCGACGTTGGGCTGCTCACGATCTCGCACTATGACTGCGATACGATTCCATTTTTGTGGAAGTACGCGCGAACGTTCGCGCTCTACGATCACATTTTTAGTGCGGTCGAAGGGCCGTCGACGCCGAGCGCGCTAGCGCTGATCGCGGGCCAATACGGGCAGTCGCAACGGGCTCGCAATCCGCAAGACGCCAGCACGACCGGATTGAGCGGGCCGGGCGTTCCGGTCGCCAACGACCTCGATCCGGCGTACGGTCCGTACTCCGAAGCCGACAAAGGGCACCAGATTCCGCAACGCTACGCGACTTTGATGCTGGAGTTGGCCGGCAGCGACGCGAGCCAAGCAAGCAGCGAGACCGCGGGAGTCGAGCGCGATTTGGGAGCCGTCGCCGCCAGCGGGCGCGGTCCGATTCCTTGGGGCTGGTATCAGGAAGGGTATGTTTCGCCGACACAGGCGCTGCCGGGTTACGAAACGCATCACAACGCACCGCAATACTTCGGCTACTTACACGAGAACGATATCTTCTGGCGAAACGTGCACGACGTGCGCCCAATTCTCAAACAGCTTTCCGGCGGCACACTGCCCGATAGCGGTGTCTTCTACATCAAGGGCGGCTCGCAAAACCACTTCGGGTGGAAACCGGCCAATCCGGATCCATACGTGCAAGCGAACTATCTCGGCGACGACGACCATCCCGGAGCAGGCGACACCGACGCCCAAATCGGCGAGACGTTCGTCGCGACCTTCGTCAACGCGATCGCACGCAGCAAATATTGGAATGACTCCGCAATCATAGTCACGTGGGACGACCCCGGCGGCTTTTACGACCACGTCCCGCCGCCGCAGTTCGAGAAGTGCGCGGACGGTCACCCGTGCGGTGACGGCCCGCGTCTGCCCTTCCTCGTGATCTCGCCTTACGCGCGCAGCGGCGCCGTGGTGCACGACCAGGGCGACCAAACCTCGGTCCTCAAGTTTGCCGAAGCGCTCTTCGGGCTGCCGTCGCTGGCCTCGTTGCCGGACGAGGCGCCGTACATGCCGGAGGGACCGCGCGATGGGAATCCCGGCGTTACCGACCTGCTCGGCGGCTTCGACCCGGCTCGGCTCTCGGGGGCCGCGGCGCCGATACCGGCCGGCGACGCCGAGATTCCCGACGCCGTCGTCGACACGCTTCCGGCGGCGATGAACTGCCGGACGCTGGGGATTGCACCAGCGACGTTATCCAATGCGCCTTCAACGCCGCCACCGAACTTCTCGCCGCGCCCACAGCGCTCGAAACGTCAGAGCTAGGAGTACCTATCGATGCCGATATCCATCGCCGCGCCACCTCAACCAGTTCCAATCTTCAGCGGATTTGATTACGTTACGGTTGACGAGCTCCGGCATCGCGCCTACGCCGCGCATACCGGCAGCAAACGACTCCTCGTCGTCGACACCGCGAGCGGCAAAGTGCTCGCCCAAGTCGACGTTGGTCCGATGCACGGTGTTGCCGTTGACCCAGGCACCGGCGTGATCTTCACCGGAGACGGAACGGATCAGGCGCTCTCGAAAGTCAATCCGTCGACGTTTCAAGTGAGCGGCAACGTCGACGTCCCGGGGAACATCGACGCGATTGCCTACGATGCCGGCCGCCGGCGCATCTACGCCGACCAAGACGGCGGCGGCTCCGTTTACGTCATCGACGGCGAGACGATGAAGCTGATCGGGACCATTACGATGCCTGCCGACGACTTGGAATCGCCGGCGGTCGATCCTAAGACTGGCGTGCTCTATCAGAATCTTGCCAATGGCGGCGGTTTTGCCGTGGTAGATCCCGCCTCGCTCAAAGTCGTCAAGGTCGTTAAAACGCCTCAACTCAAAGACAATCATCCGCTCGCCTTCGCGGCCGCCGCAGACCAAGTGATCGTCGGCGGCGTCAACGGCGTGATCTCCGCATACACACCGGATGGCGCCCACGTCGGCGATGCCGCGGTCCAACCGCATATCGATCAATGCAGCACGGGCTCGCGCGGCAATCTCGTCGTCTGCGCCGGCCGTGGTATCGTCTCGGTGCTTTCCGTTAGCACCGGAGTCGCGCCGCGCGTCGTCGGACGTTTCGACACCGGGCATCGCGAGCTTCACACGGCCGGCATAGACGAGACGACCGGCGCCATTTGGGTCGTGTACGCAGACCAGCACGGCGACTGGGTGCAGCGATTGCAATGGAAGCCTTGAGGCTCTAGGCCTCTCCGTCGTAAAGATTTCAGCGGTGCTTATCCTGGTTATCGAAGATGACGGCCCGCTGCGGGCGCTTCTGCGACGTGGCCTCTCCGAAGACGGTCACACCGTCGACGCGCTCCCCGATGGCCGCGACTGCGCCGCCTATCTCGACGGCGCGCGTTACGATGCCGTCGTACTCGACCTCAACCTGCCGCATGAAGATGGTTTGTCGATCCTGCGCCGGTTGCGCGCCGCGGGCGATCGAGTTCCCGTCTTGATCCTAACGGCCCGCGACGGTGCCCGCGACGTCGTTGCCGGCCTCGACGCCGGTGCCGACGACTACCTGCGTAAGCCGTTCTCGTTCGATGAGCTCGAAGCGCGACTGCGCTCGCTCGCGCGCCGGCCTGCGAGTTGGATCGACAACGTACTGCAGTTCGGCGATCTCGTCTTCGATGCGGAGACCCGTCAGGGTCAACGCGGAGGGCGCGATCTGCTCCTCACGGTTAAAGAGGGGATCTTCTTGGAGACGATGATGCGTAATCCGGGGCGGCCGGTTACCCGTCGCACGCTCGAAGAGCGCTTGTGGGACCGTGAAAACGAGCGCAGCTCGAACGTCCTCGACGTCTACGCGCGACGCTTGCGCAAGAAGCTCACCGAACGAGGTGAGCCGCAGGTGCTGCACACGCTGCGGGGCCTCGGTTATCGGCTCGGCGCCCCGTGAGCATCCGTACGCGGTTCACCGTAACGGTCGTAGGGATCGTTGCCGTGACCGCCGCGCTCTTCGCAAGCCTTTCGATCGTCGCGCTCGACCGAACGCTGCGCTCGGGCTTCCAGAGCCGCCTGCAATCGGCGGCGCAGACGATCGCCACGACGGTTGACGTGCACGCGGGACGCCCGTCGCTCGATGCCAGCGATCTGCAGACGCTCGCATCGCTGCATGCCGCCGTGCCGTTCGCAGTCTTCAATAACGAGGGCCGGCAAATCGCCGGCGACACGCCGCCCATCGCCGGGCACGCGCAAGGCGTGCAGATCGTCGAGGTTCCGGTCTCACGGGTAGACGGCAGATTCGGCACCGTTGCGGTCTGGCAATCGAACCAATGGATCGGCGACTTCGATCGAACCGCCGCGGTCGTCTCCCTCGGCGTAGCATCGCTGCTTATCGCGCTCGGTGCAGCGGCCTCGCGACGCGTCGCGCGTCGCGTGCTGGCACCGGTCGGGGATATCGCCTCGCTGGCCGAGCGCATCGAAGGTAACGATCTCTCCGGCAGACTGCAGGGATACGGGCCCGACGAGCTGGGACGTCTGTGCGCCTCCTTCGATCGGATGTTGGATCGCTTGCAGTCCGCCTTCGAGCGGGAACGCCGCTTCGTTGCCGATGCGTCGCACGAGCTGCGAGCCCCCCTGGCGGTCCTACGCGCCGAAACCGAGCTGGCTCTGCGCCGGGAGCGCAGCCCCGAAGAGTACCGCTTGGCGCTCAACTCGGTTGCGCGCGAGGCCGTTCGGTTGCAAGAGCTTGTCGATGAACTGCTTGCCACCACGCGTGCCGAGGTCGACTCCGAGCAACAACAGACGATCGATGCGAGCGAGCTTTTGCGAGCGCTCGGCGAACGGGTGCGTCCCGCCGCGGCGACCCGCGGCATGGAGGTAAGCGTCGATACCGGCGGCGTGATGCTGGCTCAAGCCAACCGTCCCACGCTCGAGCGGGCATTGCTGGCCATCGTCCACAACGCGATCACATACGGACGCGACGATGGTACGGTGCATCTGCGCGCGCAGCGTGACGCGGGCCTCGTACGAATCGAGATTGCAGACGACGGGCCCGGATTTACCTCCGATGCGCTCGTGCACGCCACCGAACGGTTCTGGCGAGGCGACGCGTCACGGCCCCGAGGCGGCAGCGGGCTCGGCTTAGCGATCGCGCGCACGATCGTTGAGGCCAACCGCGGGCGGCTCGAGATCGCAAACTCGGTCGGGGGCGGTGCGATCGTAACCGTCGAGTTAACCTCTCGCGGCGATGACGCCGGCGGATGAACCCAGCCCGTTTTTCGCTGCGACACGCGCGCGCCGTTGGGTTTCTTGCCCTCGCCCTCACCTGCGCCGGCGCATGGGCGTACCTGCAGACGCCGGCATCCATCTTTCCGGAGATGCGCTTTTCCAGAGTTGACGTCGTTGTCGAAGCCGGCAACATTCCGCCCGAGCGGGTGCGCGTCGAAGTAACCTTACCGCTCGAACGTGCCTTTCTCGGGCTACCCTCGATCCAACGCATTCTTGCGACTTCTTCTCAAGGAAGTTCCGAGCTCGTCGTGGCTTTCGATCCGAAGAGCGACACGACCGCCGATTTGCAATACGTCAACGCCGCCGTGACGCAAGCCCGCGGCGAGCTTCCACCCGATGTCGCGGTACAAGCCAACATCGTCAACCCCCAAACCGAACCGGTGCTCTCCTACGCGCTTACCTCGAACGTACTCTCGCAGACGCTCGTCCGTGAGTACGTCACTCGCTCGGTGCTTCCGGCGCTCTACGGCGTTCCGGGATTGGCGCGCGTTCTCGTCGTCGGCGGGGGTCAGCGCGAATACCACGTCGATCTCGATCCGGCGGCGCTCGCCGCCGTGGGTCTCTCGGCTGCCGACGTCGGCGATGCCATCGCAGCGGCTAACCGCGTGACGGCGGTCGGCGTGGAACAAGGGCCTTCCCAACGGCGGGCACTGCTCATCGACGCCGGCTTGAGCGATGCAAAACAACTTGCAGGCATCGTAGTGCCGGCAGCGCAGGGCCGCGGCTTTACGGTCGGCTCGCTCGGCGGCGTGCGCCTCGGTGTTGCTCCGCAGACCGCCCAGATGGCCTTCGACGCCGTCCACGCGGTCGCAATTAATATCTACGCGCTCCCGCGCGCCGATACGGTTCGCATGGCGCGAGCCGTCGAGGAGCGATTCGCCACCCTCGCACAAGCGATGCCGGCGGGCGTCGTCGCGCATCGCTACTGGGACGCCAGCGACCTTATCCTCTCGTCGCAGCGGAGCCTGCGCGACGCAATCGTCGTTGGCGCGCTGCTCGCGCTTGGCGTCATTCTCTTTTTCTTGCGCAACGCGCGCATGACGCTCGTCGCGGCATTGATAATTCCCGCGGCCATGGCGATCGCGATTCTCGCGATCTCGCTCTTTGGCGAAACGCTCAACATCATGAGCGTCGGCGGCCTCGCAATCGCGGTCGGCCTGATCATTGACGACGCTATCGTCGTCGTAGAAGGCATAGCGCGCACGATGAGCGATGCCCCGAACCTGCCGCTCGGCGAAGCGATCGTCGGCACGATGCAGCGTCTGGTCAAACCGATGGTTGCTTCTACCTTGGCCACGGTCGTGATCTTCATTCCGCTTTCGCTGCTGAGCGGTGTCTCCGGCGCCTTCTTCAGGGCCCTGGCGATCACGCTTTCATGCGCCCTCCTCGTTTCGCTCGCGTTAGCGCTCTTCGTAACGCCGCTGGTGGCCCGGCGAGTGCTCGAGCGCCGGTCGCCGCACCCGGAACGCCCGATGGGAGAGCGTGCGCTCGCGAATTACGAACGCGTCTTAGGCTGGGCGCTCGCTCGTCGCTCCACCATTTACACGATCTGCCTAGGCGTGCTCGCGGCAACCGTGGTGCTGCTGACGTTGCTTCCAAACGACTTTCTGCCGCGCCTCGATGAAGGTCAGTTTGAAATCGCCTACCGAATGCCGGTCGGCACAACTCTGGCCGCGAGCGATGCCGCAGCACTCGCGCTGGAACGCGTCGTCATTGCCGATCCCGCCGTGACTGCAGAGGGCCGGTTTACCGGGGTCGATACCAACGGCTTCTCGCCCACGCCGGTCCGAGCCGGGATCATACGGGTTCGCCTCAAGCCGTTGGGTCGGCGAGCATCCTTCGAAGAGGTCGCCGATCACTTGCGCGGCCGGCTCGGTGCGGTCGTACCAGCCGCGCTGCTCGACGTTCATCAGATTCTCGAAGATCTCATCAACGACGTCTCCGGCGCTCCAGCGCCCGTCGAGGTCGTCATCACCGGCACCGATCAAACGGTGCTCGTGCGTGCCGCCGGGCGAATCGCCGACGAGGTCGCGCGCGTGCCTGGTCTTAGCGATGTTTTGTCGGGCGTTTTGCAGGACGATCCTACGACGAAGATCGTCCCAAACTTCGCTTCTCTCGCGCGAAGCGCGACCACCATCGACAGCTTGGCAACCGGAATCGCCGCGGCGAGGCAAGGGACGATTGCGACGGAGCTCGCCGGTTCGGCGATGACCGTTCCCGTTCGCGTTGCGACTACCGGGGGAACTCTGCCGCTGAGTGAGATTGCGCAGACACAGATCGACCGCAGCTCAACGGACATAACGGAGATCAACGGCGAGCGGGCCGCGATCGTTACGGCAAACCTTACCGGTCATAATCTGTCAGCAACGATTTCCGGAGTTCGCGCCGCGATCGCGCGCGCCGGTCTTCCGCCGGGATATGGCACGCAGATCGAGGGCGACTATCAGGCACAACAGGAGTCGTTTCGCGAGTTTGCGGTCGTGATTGCGATCGCGATCGGCTTGGTCTTCTTCACGATGCTCGCGACGTTCGGCTCCCTCCGCCAGCCGCTTGTCATTCTCGCGGCGGTTCCATTAGCCCCGATCGGCGTCGCGATCGCGCTCACGATCACGCATACCGCATTTAACGTCGCCTCCTTCATGGGTTTGCTGTTGCTCGTCGGGTTGGTCGTAAAGAACGGCATCCTCCTCATTGACGCTGCGAACCGCCGGCGCGCGCAAGGTGACGCGATGAGCGAGGCACTCGTCGGGGCCGGCCACGAACGCCTGCGTCCCATTCTCATGACGACGCTGGCGACGATTGGGGGACTCCTGCCGTTAGCCTTCGGCATCGGCGCCGGCGCGGCGATGGAACAGCCGCTCGCAATCGCCGTGGTCGGCGGCCTTTCGACCGCGACGTTCTTTACGCTGGTTCTCATTCCGGTGCTCTATGCGGCGCTGTGCGCACGGGAGCGGTCGACCGCATGAGCGTCGTCGCAATCCTCTGCGGCGCAATCGCCGTGTTCACGCAACTCTCCTTGCCGGACGCAATGCGACGCGCAGTTTTTAATAGCGCCTCCGTCCAAATGGCGATCGCTTCCGTCGAAGAGCGTGAAGCGCAGCTCCATTTGGCGCGCATTTCAGCCGTCCCTCACCTGAACGGCGACTACTCGCTCGCGCCGCAAGCCGGACCGTTCGATAACGGTACGGTCGAGCAACATTTCATCACCGTCGGCGCCGGCGTCTCGATCTCGGATCTCATGGCCGGACCGAGCATCGTGCACGCGGCGGCGGGCGAGCTGGTGGCAGCTCAGCGCAATGCCGCGGCGGCAGAGCTTGCCGCGCGGGAGAACGCGGCGACGCTCTATTTTTCTGCCTTGCAATCCATGGCGACCGAACGGATTCGCGACGAAGACCTGCTCGGCGCGCAACGCGACCGGGCGGCCGCCGATCTGCGCAATCGCAACGGCGAGGCACCCGAGCTCGACGTCCTGCGCGCCGATGTGACACTGTCGCAGGCACGCGCGGACGCGGTGCGGGCGCAAGCGCAACGTGCCGATGCCGTCGCCGCCTTGGCGTCTGCAACCGCGGTTAATCCCGATACCTTGACGTCGCTGAGCGATAGTTCTCTCGCACCTCCAAAACCGATCGACGAGAGAACGGCGGTCGCGCGCGCCTTGGCGATGCGGCCCGAATTGTCGGCGTTGCTTGCGAGTCTGGAGGCGCGAAACGCCGAGCTGGCGGGTGCACGGCGGTGGACGCTGCCGAACGC
>JBAPZS010000150.1:0-1683 GCA_049285355.1 Candidatus Cybelea sp.
CCATGATGCCGTAATCCACGACCGTAACGGCGTTCGAGATCAGAATGACGGGCCGACGGCCGACGCGGTCGGAGATCATGCCGAGCAGCGGCGAGCAGAAGAACTGCATGAGCGCCCAGGCCGTTGCGAAGATGCCGATGATCTCCGCCGCGTGCGCATAATCGTTGCCGACGAACCCGGCGATGAGTTTCGGCAGCACCGGCCCGATCATGCCGAAGGTCAGCATGTCGATGAGGACGGTGATGAAGATGAAGACCGTCGCGCCGGTGCGTGCCGTGTTATTCCGCAGCATAGATGAGCGCAAGCCAACGGTCGACGGCACGATTGACGCGGGCTCGGTCGTGCGTCGCTAATAGGTCGAGCAAGAACCCGCGAAAACCGGCAATTAAGAGCGTGCCGAAGGTCCGCACGTCCTTGGCGCTCCGCCCCGGGGCTTTCGCGCACTCGTAAAGCGCACGCAGCCACTCGTTGACCGAGCCGTCGAGGAAGCCCGGGAAACGCGAACGGTCTTGTAACGCGAGCGCGTAGACCTCAAACGAGAGCCGCGTCAGCGCTTCCCATTCCGGCTTGCTCCATTCGCGCCACAGCGCGCGTGCAACGTCGCGCGGGGCGAGACTCGTGAGCTTGAGATTACGCATCATCACCTGCTGGCGGGCACGCCCATTGCGCACGATCTCGACAACCAAGTTCTCCTTTGACTCGAAGTAGTGGAGCAGAACGCGGGGACTCGAGCCGACCGCTTTTGCGAGCGGTCGCAGCGAGAGATCGGCCAATCCGTGACGGCAAACGTAGTCGACGGCTGCGTCGAGGAGCTCTCTGCGCCGGGCCTCGTCGGGAGTTCTCGACACGGGTTATCCTAGCATACTTGAAACACTCGTTTCAAGTATGCGGCCAGAAGCTAGATCGGCAGCGTGTTCGGAATCGTCGTGAAGCCCCCGAGGTAGAGGCTGTAGCCTCCGCTGTAGGGGCCGCCGCCCTGCGCATCGGGGTACGTCCGGGAGTCGATGAATGGAAAGCCGCTGAACGTGGCGTCGCCGAAGTAGATGTGCTTCGAACGGGCGTCCAAGCGGAACTTGCCCGCACAATACTCGGCGTTGAGATTCTGTCCGGTAAAGTTGCTCGCACGGTATGGTCGTGGATAGATGAGCATGATGCCTTCGTAGCCGCCGGCGCAGAAATCGGGATTGTCTACCACGATGAGGTCGTCGGCGGGGTACTCGATGACGCCCACGAAGCTGCCGGATCCGTAGCCGTTGACGAAGACGTCGCCCTCGTTATTGACGGCAATGGCCTCGCCTTCACTCATGCTCGCGCAAGTGAGCTCCTTCTCTTTGTACGACCCGGCCGCGTAGACCGTAACGCTCGTCGCGTGCATCGCGTAGATGTTGCCTTTGCGGTCGATTGCAACGTCGTATGGGCTGCCGTAGTCGCCCAGCGTCCCCGTGAACGCGATCTGCTTGTAGCTCGGGCCTTTATTTGTCGGCCAGTACACGAGGCCGCCGGTGGCCTCGTTCAATAGAGATCAGCGCCGGCGTTCTAAGACGGTCGGCTTTGACATCTGCGAAGCTGCCGCCGTTGGGAAGCGATTTCGTGCCTGTTCCGTCGCTACAGGCGGCGCCGGCAAGAAGGCCGAGGGTGAGGGTAAAGTGTGCGATGCGGGCCCAGCAACGCACGGGAGAAGCC
>JBAPZS010000151.1:0-2151 GCA_049285355.1 Candidatus Cybelea sp.
CACCGGCGGCGCCCTCAACCGACGGCATCGTTCATGCCGGCCCAGCGATCCGCCGATTCGCGCGCGAGCTTGGCGTCGATCTCCAAAAGCTGAAGGGAACCGGCCCGAATGGACGCGTGACGCGCGAAGACGTTCAGGGGTTCGTGAAGGGCGCGCTGCAAAGCGGAGGCAGCGCCTCCCCCGGCTTCGCCGGACTTCCGCCGTGGCCAAAGCTGGATTTTGCGCAGTATGGCGAGGTCGAACGAAAGCCGCTCTCGCGCATCAAAAAGCTCTCGGGTCCGAATCTGCATCGCAATTGGGTGCAGATTCCGCATATCACCAACTACGACGAAGCCGACGTTACTTCGATCGAAGCGCTGCGCAGCGAAGTCAACGCCGAACAGGCCAAATCCGGCGGCCCCAAACTCACAATGCTGGCGTTTCTGATTCGCGCTTCGGTCGCGGCGCTGCAGCGTTTTCCCGAGTTCAACGCGTCGCTCGACGGTGAGGAGCTGATCGAGAAGCGGTACTACAACGTCGGATTTGCCGCCGACACCCCCGGCGGTCTGATCGTTCCGGTCATCAGGAACGCCGATACGAAAGGTTTGATCGAGCTCGCGCGCGAGGCGGTCGAGCTAGCCGGCAAGGCGCGCGAGGGGAAACTGACGCTCGCACAGATGCAGGGCGGCAGTTTCACGATCTCGTCGATCGGCGGCATCGGCGGCACGGCGTTCACGCAGATCGTCAACGCGCCCGAAGTCGCGATCCTCGGCGCCACGCGCGCGGTAACCAAACCCGTCTGGGACGGCAAGCAGTTCGTCCCGCGTTTGATGCTGCCGATCTCCGTCAGCTACGATCACCGCGCGATCGACGGCGCGGGCGCCGCCCGGTTCCTCGTCTACGTCGCCGAACTGCTGGCCGACTTCCGCCGGGTCATGCTTTAAGCCCGGCACACGGCATATATGACGGATTTTGTCATATATATGCGATAGGCTCGTTTCAGAACGCAACGATTAATCGAAAAAGGAGCCGGCGATGATCAAGGGCATTGACCTTTCAGCGTATTTGGTTCGCGATCCCCAGGCGGCGATCGCCTTCTACCGCGACGTGCTCGGCATGCAACCGACCAACATTGACGACGAGGGGCGCGGCGCCGAGTTCACACTCGCCGACGGCACGACGTTCGGAGTTTGGAAGCCCGAAGGCGGCGAGAAGGGCGGCGCGATCATGTTTGCGGTGGACGACGCGAAAGCGGCCGTCGAGCACTACCGCGCGCGAGGCCTGCAGCTAAGCGACGTGATGGAGTCGCCGGTCTGCTTCATGGCCTTTGGGGCGGATCCCGAAGGAAACGGCCTCATCATCCATCAGCGCAAGGCGTAACGGCGCAGCGCGCGGCGGGCTCGAGTAACGAGCTCGTCGCGCAGTTTCGTGGGCTCGACGAGCGTGGCAACGTCGGACCACGCGAGCGCTTGAAAGAGCGCGACCTCGGTTCCCGGGAACGTGACGCGCACGCGGGACTCGCGCGCACCTTCAGCGAGCGTCTCGGCCGGCCAGTAATACGCGATGCGCTCGAGCGCCTCGTTCTTCACGCGCAGCGTTACGACGCAATCGGCGCTGCGCGAGCTCTCCGCAAACCGCGCCGAGGACTCAGCCCAGTAACGCTCGAGATCGAAGTTTGCGGGCCGTTCGAAGTGCTCGGGCAGCTCCAGCGCACTGCGTACGCGATCGGCGCGAAAGCTGCGAAGCTCGCCGTCGCAGCGCGCGACGAGATACCAGACGCCCGCCTTCGAGACTAGGCCCAGCGGATCGAGCGTCCGCGTCGACGACTTGCGGTTGCGATCCTCGTACACGATGCGTAGCCGCCGGTCGTCCCAAACGGCACGCCGCAACGTCGTCAGCAGCGCCCGCGGCGGTTCGGGCTGATTCCAGCGTCGCTGGTCGAGATGAATGCGCTCGCTCGATTTGTCCGCGGCGCGCCGATGAACGTCGGCGAGCGCGCCGCGCAGCTTCTCCAGCGCTCGGGTCAGCCCGCCCTCGAAGCCGAGGTCGGCCAGCGGGCTGGCACCGGAGACAAAGAGCGCCCGTACTTCATCCTCGTTGAAGTTGGTCAGCGCGCGGCGGTAGCCGTCGGCGAGTACGATACCGCCCGCCGGACCGCGTTCGGCATAGACC
>JBAPZS010000152.1:0-3718 GCA_049285355.1 Candidatus Cybelea sp.
ATCCGAAGCGACATTTGGGTTGTCGTAGGCGTCGACGATCGCGACGATCTGACCCGAGCCTTTCGACGACGAAGGCAGATTGTACGCAGCCTGGAGGTCGGGAGGGCCCCATCCCAACAGCTCATGCCGCACCCCTGTCTTCATAACGATAACCCCGCACGCCGACTCGCCCGGGCTGAGCTCCGAACAGGCTGTCTCGTTGGCCGCACCGGGCGGCTGCATCATTCCCGGCATGACTCTGCCGCAGGCCGTGAACAAAACCGCAGATCCGACCGCTGCGAATAAAACCCATAAATGTTTCATTGCGATTCGTCCCTCAGTGGAGTGTGATGAGTCCCGGCACGCCAATCCCTCTGGTAATCGTCGGCGTCGTTCGTTTGCCATCGGCCGTGTACGTCGTGACGGAGCCGAAACCGCCCTTATCGCCGGGGCCCTCTTGGTTTGCGACATAGATTTTGCCGCTCGTATCGACTGCTACGCCGGAAGCGCTCACTACCGCAGCGCTGATCGTCGGTGTTGTCTGCGTCCCATCTGCCGTAAACGTGGCTACGAACCCGCGGTTATGAGGTCCGCCAGAATGGTTTGCTACGTAGATCCTTCCGTTCGCATCGACGGCGACGTCGTAGGGTGCGTCTAGACCCTCGGTGATCGTCGGCGTCGTCTGCGTTCCGTCCGGTCTGTACGTCGTCACCGTATTATTGAAAGCGTTCACGACGTAGATCTTGTCATTTGAGTCGACCGCCAGGCCGGCGGGTCCGTCTACTCCGGTGGTGATCGTCGGCGTGGTTCGCGTTCCATCGGGTTTGTACGTCGAGACGTAGCCGGTACCACTGTAGTTGTTAAAGTTACTGACGTAGATCTTGCCGCGATTGTCCACCAGAACGCCCACCGGGAAAGCTATGCCGTCGCTGATCGTCGGTTTCGTCCGCTTCCCATCCGGCGTGTAGGTCGTAACATTGCCGCCAGTATGAGGAAGAGTATTTGTAACATAGATTTTCCCGGCTTTATCGACGGCCACGCCGAAGGGCGCAACGATGCCGGCGGTGATCGTCATCGCCGGCTTCCCGTCCAGGCCATAGGCCATTACATTGTCTCCTCCTAGGTTTGCGACGTAAATCTTGGAGGCAGATGAGCTCTTGGTCTGAAGCGCGCTACTGCTCGCGGTAGGCACGTTTGCGAGCGGGTTAGTTGCCGCACCCGCATTGCACGCTCCGAGCAAAATTGCCGGCACGAGAGCCGCCAGAGGAAAAATAGCGATTCCAAGGCGCAAGCGTCTCTGGTAAAGCATCGAAAGCGCCCCCTTTCGAGTTCATTATCGCGCCGCTGGACCGCCAGCGACACGGACAACGTTCGCACACCGCCCGCACAACTGGTCAGGGATCGGGCCGCTCAGGAGCCCGCACGTGAGCCCGCGAAGGCCCATGTACCGTGGAGAACGAGGGGCGCGCTACCGTCTCTTCCGACTTCGGAGCGCTGCTTCGGCGGCATCGGCTCGCCGCGGGGCTCTCGCAGCAGACCCTTGCCGAGCGCGCGCGGATGAGCGTTGACGGCATCAGCGCTCTCGAGCGCGGCTACCGGAAAACCCCCCAATTCGAAACGGTGGCGCTCTTAGCCGGCGCCCTTGCGCTCAGCGAGGAGCACCGCCGCGAGTTCGTGGCGGCGGCTCAGCCGAAAACGGTGCGAGGTCGAGGCTCGGTGACGGTGGGGCCATGGCCCAGCGCCGGTTCCGCGAATCTGCCGCTCGCGCTGACGCGCTTTATCGGCCGTGGGGCGGAACTTGACGAGATCGCGGCGCTCTTGCGCGAGCACCGGTTCGTTACGCTTACCGGAGTCGGTGGCGTCGGTAAGACGCAGACGGCACTGCGCGCCGCGACGGCCTTCAGCGACGCGACAGAGACATCCGTCTGTTTCGTTGGATTCGCGCCGATGAACGATCCGTCGCTCGTTGCGACGGCTATCGCAAACGCACTCGGCGTTCAAGAGGTCCCAAATCATCCTCTAGTGGAGACGCTGGTCGCGTTCCTGAAAAACAAGACAATACTGCTGGTGCTCGACAACTGCGAACATGTGATTGCTGGAGCCGCGACCCTCGCCGATTCCCTGCTGCACGGCTGTCCGAACTTGCGAATCCTGGCCACGAGCCGTGAGCGGCTGCAGACAGGAGGCGAGCGCACCTACCGTCTAGCGTCGCTCCATGAAAACGACGCCATTGCGCTTTTTGCCGATCGGGCGGAAGCCGCCGACGCACATTTCGCGCTGACGGACAAGAACCGAACGATCGCTGGCGAGGTCTGCCAACGCTTAAGCGGAATTCCGCTGGCAATAGAGCTTGCCGCGGCATGGGTTACCGTTCTGCCGCTACCGGCGTTGGCAAAGGCACTCGACGATCGCTTTGTGGTCCTGGTCGGCGGCGAGCGAACGGCCTCCCCGCGGCAGCAGACGATGCGCGCCGCGATCGACTGGAGCTACGACCTTCTTACTGCGCCGGAGCAACGGTTGTTCGAGCGCCTGTCGGTCTTCGCCGGTGGCTGTACCATTGGCGCGGCGACGGCCGTCTGCCAAGGAGAAGAGATGGCGGCGAATGATGTGCTACCGCTGATTTCGTCACTCGTCAGCAAGTCGCTGGTGGAGGCAGACCTCGAAGGGGACGAACCGCGCTATCGATTGCTCGAACCGACGCGCGCCTTCGCGCTTGAGAAGCTGGAGCAACGCGGAAATGCTGCCACCGTGGGACGTTTGCACGCGCAGTCGATCGCCGATTTGGCCGACCGTGCGTATGAGTCGTCGTGGACAGCGCCTCCGCGACAGTGGCTTGCGCAGGTGCGCGCCGAGTTTGAAAATGGGCGCTCCGCGATTAATTGGGCTCTATCGCACGACGATATTGTCCTAGCGGCACGCGTCGTGGCCGGGTTTTCGGGACCTTACGGACATCTCGGCGGCTATACGGAGGGGCGACGTTGGCTAAGCGCGGTGCTCGACAAGCTCGACGCTAATGTTGAACCACTCCTTACGGCGCGGGTTATGTCCGCATTATCATGGGTGACTTTTGGGTCGGACGCTGCGGAGACGGCGCAACGCGCCGTCGAGCTGAGCGAGCACGGCAACGACCCGGCTTTGACGGCCTCGGGCCTCGCAAGGCTGGCTTTCGCGTGCCTCTACGCGGGCAATCTCTCGGAGGCAGAGGCCGCGATCGGTCGGGCGTTACGTCTGCTCGAGGAAAAACGGCTAACGCATTCGAGCAGCTATGTAAACGCGCTCAACATTTCTGGATGTATAGCGGGCAGGCGCCAAGACTCCGAAGCAACGCGGCAAACCTTCGAAAAAGCTCTCGCGCTAGCGACCGCGCTTGGGAACGACTTCTATGAGGATACCATTCGCGGTAACATGGCCGAGGGCGAGTTTCAAGCCGGGAACGCGGAGCGAGCGCTCGAGCTGGTGTCGATGATTACTGCGAAACGGGGCGAAGCCCGGGTGAGCTCCGATGTAAGCGTTGGCATGTGGTTGGGGAACGCGGCGGAGTATAGGATCGCACTCGGGGATTTAGCGGGGGCGCGCCTCGAAGCGCGCGAGGCGATTCGGCTCACACACCAGAAATCGTGGCTCCATACCGCAATTGCGATTCAACTTCTTGCGACGATCGCGGCGCTAGACGGTAATCCTCGGCGAGGCGCGCGGCTTCGAGGGTACGTCGACGCCTCATTTCGAACCGGCGGTCACG
>JBAPZS010000153.1:0-2036 GCA_049285355.1 Candidatus Cybelea sp.
CCATACGGGTGACCCAAAGAAAGATGATCTCGCCGCCGGTGATCATCGTCTGCGAAGGATACCAGCAACGCAGCTCCTCGGTCGATTCGGGCCAACCGAGAATCGAGAAGGGCCAGAGTCCGCTCGAGAACCAGGTGTCGAGCGTATCGGAGTCGCGCGTGAGCTGCGTCGTGCCGTAGCGCTCGCGCGCGATCTCTAACGCCTCTTGTTCGGTTTCGGCGACGACCTCGCGGCCGTCCGTCGTGTACCAAACCGGAAGTTGATGACCCCACCAGATCTGACGCGACACGTTCCAGTCGCGAATGTTCTCCAGCCAATGCTCGTAGGTTCGGCCGTAGCGCTCGGGGACGAAACGCACGCCGCCGTCGCGATAGGCCGCCAGCGCCGGTTCGGCCAGCGGTTGCATCTTCACAAACCATTGGAGCGAGAGCAACGGCTCGACGACGTCGCCGCTGCGATCGCTGGTGGCGACCGAGTGCCGGTGCGGGGTGGCCTCCACCAGCAACCCGGCCTCTTGCAGATCGCGCACCACGCGTTCGCGCGCTTCGAAGCGATCGAGGCCTTCATAGGGACCGACCGGAACGCCTGCGCCCGTGATCCGCGCGTCGAAGCCGATCGCCGAGGGCATCTCGAGTGCGTGCCGCGCACCGATCTCGTAATCCGTCACATCGTGCGCGGGCGTGACCTTCACCGCGCCGGTACCGAACTCGGGATCCACGGCCGCGTCGGCGATTATCGGAATCGCGCGATCGAAGAGCGGCGGCAGCCAGACGCTGCGCCCGATGACCTGCGCATAGCGCGGATCTTGCGGGTGAACGGCGACCGCAACGTCGGCGAGCATCGTCTCGGGCCGCGTCGTCGCGATCTCGATCCCTTCGCTGCGATCGTCCTTTGAAAACGGATAGCGAATGCGCCAGAGGGTGCCGTCGCGTTCGACGTGCTCGAGCTCGGCGTCGGAGACCGTCGTCTGCGCGGTTGGGTCCCAGTTGACGAGACGCGTTCCGCGATAGATAAGCCCGTCGCGATAGAGCTGCACAAAGACGCGGCGAACGGCGGCTGAGAGGCCGGCATCCATCGTGAAGCGCGAGCGCGCCCAATCCGGGCCGAAGCCGAGGCGGCGAAACTGTGCGTCGATCTCGCCGCCGTAGGTGCGCGACCACTCCCACGCGCGCGCGACGAATGCTTCGCGGCCGAGATCCTCGCGGCGTAGTCCATCCTTCGCCAACGTCTTCACGAGCACGGCCTCGGTAGCGATCGCCGCGTGATCGACGCCGGGAAGCCAATCGGCGTTCTCTCCCAGCATGCGATGGTAGCGCACGAGCACGTCCATCGGCGTGAACGTCGAGCCGTGTCCCAAATGCGCGCGGCCCGTTACGTTGGGTGGCGGCATACAGATGATGAACGGCGGGCGCGCCGGATCGGGTTCTTCGTGAAAGTAGCCGTTACGCTCCCATTGCTCGTACAGACGCGGCTCTACCGTCTGCGGGTCGTACTGCTTTGGGAGATCCATGGGTGGCGCAGCGTTCCGCGCCTAGGCCGGCATGTCTTTCTTTTGCGGCTCGTGATAGAGCAACGTCGGCTGCTCTTTCTTCTCGATTACGTCTTTGTTGACGACGCACTTCTTCACGCCTTGAAGCGAGGGCAGGTCGTACATCACCTCGAGCATCGTCTCTTCGAGAATCGAGCGCAGTCCGCGCGCGCCGGTCTTGCGGCGCTGCGCCTTGTGTGCGATCGCTACCAGCGCCTCTTTAGTGAACTGCAGATCCACGCCGTCCATGTTGAGAATCTTTTGGAACTGCCGGACGAGCGCGTTACGCGGCTCGGTAAGAATGCGGCGCAGGGCCAACTCGTCGAGCGCGTCGAGTGTTACCACGATGGGCAGACGGCCGATGAACTCGGGAATCAGGCCGAAGCGCAGCAGATCCTCGGGCATCAGCTGCTGGAAGAGCTTTCCGATGCGAACGTCGCGCTTGCCCTCGGGCTGCGCGCGGAAGCCCATGTTGTTGGCGGCGACGCGCGATTCGATGATGCGCTCG
>JBAPZS010000154.1:0-7706 GCA_049285355.1 Candidatus Cybelea sp.
GACGACTTTCTCGACGCGCAGCCCGAGAACCCGACGGGCTATTGGGAAGACCGGCAAATCGTCGAGATCAACGAGCGTCTTCTCAAGGCGCTTGGCCTGCGATGGGACGATGCGAGGTCGATTGCGCCCTGGGAGTTCGAAGGGCGACGCGTTCGCGCGTTGCGGCGCGAAGCCGTGCGTTACTTGAAACGCGCGTTTCTGTCCCGGTCGCCGTGGGGTTTCAAGGATCCGCGTACGGTTCGTCTGCTGCCCTTCTGGCGCGACGTATTGAACCGGTGCGAAGTCGAAGATTCATACGTCGTTGCCATCCGCAATCCGCGCAGCATCGCAGCCTCGCTCTTCGCGCGTCAGGCGATGACTTCGCGGGAGGCTTACAGGCTGTGGCTCGTCTACATGCTTCCGTGGCTGAACGATATTATGGGCAAACCGAGCGTCGTCGTGGATTACGACCTGCTGATGGCTAATCCGCGCCACGAGCTGACGAGAGTCGAGCGCATCGCAGGAACCGGCAACGCTCGCGAGCGCGAGATCGATCGCTTCGCGACCGAGTTCCTCGATGCCGAGCTGCGTCACACGCTTTACTCACATGACGATTTTGAGTCGAACTGCGAGGCCGCTGCCCTAACGCAATCGGCATATCTACTCCTCTATGAAGCGGCCACTGACCGGCTCTCGCCCCAGAGCTCCGCTTTCTGGGCGGCATGGGAAGGCATCCGGAGCCGCCTCGGCAGCGTCGCCGGCAATCCGCGCGAGAGAGTCCGGCCATGGCCCGTCGGCCCCTGGCCGGCAAAAAAAAATAAAAATAACTAGGATCAGTTTTCCTGACCTCGAAAAGATGATCTCAGCTTTCTTTTTGGGGGTTTTTGCCGGATGCTTCGTTCGTTTTTGGAGGCTCCTCGGATTTGCTTGGCCGTCCTCCTAGCTGGGGTCGTGGCGGGTGCGCTGGTCTTTGCCGCGGGAACGCACGCCGCGGCAGCGCAGCCGCCCGCCACGATTCTGAATGTCTCGTACGATCCGACGCGCGAGCTGTACGATGATTACAACGCCGTCTTTAGCAAGTATTGGCAGGCGAAGACCGGACAGAGCGTGACGGTTCAACAGTCGAACGGCGGCTCCGGAAAGCAAGCCCGAGCGGTGATCGACGGCCTGCAGGCCGACGTCGTGACGCTGGCGCTGGCCTACGATATCGATGCCATTGCCGAAAAAGGCGGATTGATTTCGAAGAACTGGCAGTCGCGTCTCCCCAATAACAGCACGCCGTATACCTCAACGATCGTCTTCTTGGTGCACGCCGGCAATCCGAAACGCATTCGCGACTGGGACGATTTAGTACGGCCCGGCATCTCGGTGATCACGCCGAATCCCAAGACTTCCGGCGGTGCTCGCTGGAACTTCTTGGCGGCATGGGCGTACGCGCTGTCAAAATCCGGGCACAATGCCGCCGCGGCGCGAGCCTTCGTAACGAAGCTGTACAAGAACGTGCCGGTGCTCGATTCGGGCGCCCGTGGATCGACCACGACGTTCGTCGAGCGCGGGATCGGCGACGTGGAGATCGCCTGGGAGAACGACGCGATGCTCGCCGTCGAGAAGCTCGGCCCCGGCCGCTTCCAGATCGTGCGTCCGTCGTTGAGCATTCTCGCCGAGCCGCCCGTCTCGGTGGTCGACGGCGTCGTGGACAAAAAGAACACGCGCCGCGTCGCGCAAGCGTACCTCGAGCACTTGTACTCGCCTGAGGGCCAGGAGATTATCGCGCGCCACTATTTCCGTCCGCGCCTCGCATCGGTTGCGCGACGCTACTCGTGGCAGTTTCCGGCCATCCGGATGGTAACCGTCGCCCAGTTCGGCGGATGGCAGCGCGCGCAGCAGACCTACTTCGCCGACGGCGGCGTCTTCGACCAGATCTACCAGGCAAATCAATAAGAGCGATGTCTCGCGCACCGTTCGTACCACGGAAAAGCATTCTTCCGGGATTTGGGCTGACTCTGGGTTTCACAGTCTGCTACCTATCGCTCATCGTGCTGCTTCCGCTGGCCGCGACCTTCGTCGAAACCGCGAAGATCGGCTGGCACGATTTTTGGCGAATCGTGACGGCGCCGCGCGCCGTCGCCGCGTACGGCCTGAGCTTCGGGGCATCGCTCGTTGCGGGCGCGATAAACTTCGTCCTCGGGACGCTCGTCGCGTGGGTCTTGGTACGATATGAGTTTACTTTCCGGCGAATCCTAGACTCACTCGTCGACTTGCCGTTCGCGTTGCCGACGGCGGTAGCCGGAATCGCGCTGACGACGATCTACGCGCCAAACGGTCTCTTCGGTCGCCCGCTCGCGGCGCTCGGCGTTCACGTCGCCTTTACGCGGCTGGGCATCGTCGTGGCGCTTACCTTCATCGGGTTGCCCTTCGTCGTGAGAACCGTACAGCCGATCTTGGAGGATCTCGACAGGGAGCTCGAAGAGGCGGCAGCGAGCCTCGGCGCCGGCCGCTGGCAAACGTTTGCGCGCGTCCTGTATCCGGCAATCCTCCCGGCGGCGATAACCGGCTTCGCGCTCGCGTTTGCCCGCGGCGTGGGCGAATACGGTTCGGTAATCTTTATTGCCGGCAATATGCCGATGCGGACGGAGATCGCGCCGTTGCTGATCGTGACGAAGCTCGAGGAGTACGACTACTCCGGTGCAACCGCGATTGCGACGGTGATGCTGCTAATTTCGTTCGCGCTCTTGGTAGGTATCAACGCGCTGCAGCGATGGAGCAGCCGCGAGGAGCTAAGTCCCAGTGGTTAACGCCTTATCCGCCGCGCGCATACCGGCGGTAACCGAGCCGCTCTCCGTCCGGCGTCTCCTGATCGGCGCGACGGTGCTCTTTCTTGGCGCGTTCTTACTGGTCCCGCTGGGCTGCGTTTTCGCGGCAGCATTCGGTCAGGGAATCGCGGCCTACTTCGCGAGCTTTGCGGATCACGACGCGCTCTCGGCAATTCGCTTGACGTTGCTCGCCGCTGCGATCGCCGTTCCTTGCAACCTAGTCTTCGGCGTCGCGGCCGCTTGGGCGATCGGCAAATTCGAGTTCGCCGGCAAAAGCCTCTTGATCTCGCTCATCGATCTGCCGTTTTCGATCTCGCCCGTCGTGGCCGGACTGACGTACGTGCTGCTCTTCGGCAGCCGCGGCTGGTTCGGCGGTTGGCTAACGGCACATAACGTACAGATCGTCTTCGCCGTTCCTGGGATCGTGCTTGCAACGATCTTCGTCACGTTTCCGTTCGTCGCACGCGAACTGCTGCCGATGATGGCAGCACGGGGCAACGACGAAGAAGAAGCGGCGGTGACCTTAGGAGCCAGCGGCTGGCAGACGTTTCTCAAGGTTACGCTGCCGAACGTAAAATGGGCTCTGCTCTACGGCGTCATCCTCTGCAACGCGCGTGCGATGGGCGAGTTCGGCGCCGTCTCCGTCGTCTCGGGTCACATTCGCGGCTTAACTAACACGATGCCGCTGCAAATCGAAGTGCTTTACAATGACTATCAATTCGTGCCGGCCTTTGCGGTCGCATCGCTTTTGGCGCTGCTCGCGTTGGCTACTTTGGTGATCAAGAGCATCGTCGAGTGGCGAGCGTCGGCAGTCGAGAGGGTGGTAGCATGAGCATTGCCATTCGCAACGTGACGAAGACGTTTGGGGCCTTCACGGCGCTCGACGACGTTAGTTTGGAGATTCCGCACGGTCGCCTCGTCGCGCTGCTGGGCCCCTCGGGCTCGGGGAAGACGACGCTCTTGCGAATCATCGCCGGGCTCGAAAGTGCCGACGCCGGGCAAGTGGAGTTCGACGGGCGCGATATCAGCGATCGGACCGCCCGCGAGCGTCGCGTCGGATTCGTCTTTCAGCATTACGCACTCTTCCGCCACATGACGGTCTTCGAGAACATCGCCTTCGGTTTGCGCGTGCGTGGGCGCAAGGCGCGTCCGCCACGCGATGAGATCCGGACGCGCGTCGGGAAGCTGCTCGATCTCATTCAGCTACGCAATCAAGGCGGCCGCTATCCGTCGCAGCTCTCGGGGGGCCAGCGCCAGCGCGTCGCGCTCGCGCGTGCGCTAGCCGTCGAGCCGAGCGTGCTGCTTCTGGACGAGCCGTTCGGCGCGCTCGATGCGAAGGTACGCCAAGAGCTGCGCCGCTGGCTACGGCAACTGCACGATGAGGTCGGCGTTACGAGCGTTTTCGTCACGCACGACCAAGACGAGGCGCTCGAGGTTGCCGATCACGTCGCGGTGATGAACGGCGGGCGAATCGAGCAGGTCGGCACTCCCGACGAGGTCTACCATCGCCCGGCCACTTCGTTCGTCTACAATTTCTTGGGCAATGTAAATTTGTTTCACGGTCGCCTCGACAACGGAACGCCGAAGATCGATCGGGAGGTGACGGGTCAAGTGGTCTACGTTCGCCCTCACTCGTTGGAGATCGCGCGGCGTCCCGGCTCGAACTCGCTGCGCGCGACGACCAAACACATCAACGCGGCGGGGCCCGTCGTCAAGGTCGAGGTACTCACCGAGTGGGGCGCGCCGGTCCGCGTCGAGATACCGCAGGAGCGTTTTCGCGATCTCGCACTGCGCGAAGGGGAAGAGGTTTTCATCACTCCCCGGGATCTCGCCGTATTCGCAAACGACCGGCGCGTGAGCTAAGCTCACCGGGCAACCCCGACGGGGGTTCCTGCGCGCTCGAGTGAATACCAGCGCCGGCATGACTTCGTCGATGATGGCGCTCGTCAAACCGGGCCCCGGGCCCGGTTTTCGCTTAGCCGAGGTGCCGATTCCGGCGATCGGTCCCACCGACGTCTTGATTCGCGTCGAGAAGGCCGGTCTGTGCGGCACCGATCTTCACATCTATGCGTGGGATGCATGGGCGCAGCAGCGCGTCAAACCGCCGATAGTCGTCGGGCACGAATTTATGGGCACGGTGGCGGCGATCGGCGATGCGGTGCGGACGGTTCGCGTCGGCGAGCGGGTTTCGGCCGAGGGGCACGTCGTCGATCTCACGTGTCTGCTCTGCCGCACCGGCAACGCCCACATCTGCGAGCGCGTCAAGATCATCGGCGTGGATCGCGACGGTGCGTTCGCCGAATACGTTTCGATTCCGGAATACAACATCTGGCGACTCGACCCGTCGGTTCCCGATGAGTTCGCCGCCGTCTTCGACCCGCTCGGCAACGCGGTTCACACCGTGATGGCCGCCGGCGTGAGCGTGAAGAGCGTCGCGATCACGGGCGTTGGCTCGATCGGTCTCATGGCGATACCGGTCGCGCGGGCCGCCGGGGCGACCCTCGTTTTTGCAATTGACGTCAATCCCGCGAAGCTCGAACTCGCCAAGCGCCTCGGCGCGGACGCAACGTTCGTTTCGACGCAGCCCGATCTCGTAGACGAAGTCAAGCGCCGCACGCGCGGCGACGGCGTCGACGTCTTGCTCGAGATGTCGGGAAGCGGCGCGGCGATCGACTTAGGCCTGCAGCTCGTGCGCAACGGCGGAACGGCCGCGCTGCTCGGCATCCCGGCCGATACGGTCAACTTGAATCTCGCGGAGCGCATCATCTTCAAGGGATTGACCGTGCTGGGCATCAACGGCCGGCGAATGTTCGAGACGTGGTATCAAACCGAGGCGCTGGTCACCTCCGGGCGGGTGGATCTGCGGTCGATCATCACGCACGTTCTCCCGTTTCGCGACTTCGACCGCGCGTTCGAACTGATGAGCAAGGGCGAAGCCGCCAAGATCGTTCTCGATTTCAAAGGAGCAGGTTCGCGATCATGAATCAGGCGTTCGATGAGAAGTTGCGCGGCGACTTGGACGCGCTCAAGAAGGCCGGCACGTACAAACATCTTCGTCACTTGACGACACCGATGGCCGCCGAAGTGCATATGGAAGAGGCCGGTGACGTCATCGTGCTTTCGAGCAACAACTACTTGGGGCTCGCCGACCAGCGCGAGGTCGTCGAGGCGGGGAAGCGCGGCCTCGACCTTTACGGCGCCGGCACGGCGTCGGTGCGCTTCATCTGCGGGACCTTCGATATTCATCGCATCTTGGAAGACCGCATCGCCGAGTTCTTGGGGATGCCGGCGGCGCTGTCGTACGTCTCGTGCTGGAACGCCAACACCGGGCTCTTTGCCACGATCTGCGACGCGGGCTCGGCGATCGTCTCCGACGAGCTCAATCATGCCTCGATCATCGACGGCGTGCGTCTGGCCTCGAAAGCGCGGCGCGAGCGATTCAAGCACAGCGACATGAGCGAGTTGGAGGAGAAGCTGCGCGGCGTCGGAGACTGTTTTCCGATCGTCATCGTTACCGACGGCGTCTTCTCGATGGAAGGCGATCTCGCGAAGTTGCCGCAGATCGTCGAGCTCGCGCAGCGATACGGCGCGATTACCGTCGTCGATGACTCACACGGCACCGGCGTCATGGGTAAGACCGGACGCGGCACCATCGAGTATTACGGGTTGACGGGAAAGATCGACATCATCACCGGGACGCTAGGAAAAGCGCTGGGCGGCGCGGCCGGCGGGTTCGTTGCCGGGAGCGACGCGCTGATCGACACGCTCATCCAGCGTTCGCGGCCGCAGCTCTTCTCCAATGCGCTTCCGGCGACGGTCGCTTGCAGCTCGCTGGCGGCGATCGAGTATCTCGACGCGCATCCTGAGCGGGTCGACAAGCTGCGCGAGAACACGCGATATTTTCGTGACGGGCTCAAAGGTTTGGGTTACAAACCGCTAGAGAGCGAGAGTGCGATCGTACCCATCATCGTCGGCGAGACGGCCTTTGCCATCGCGGTCAGCGACCAGTTGTTAAAGGCTGGGGTCTTCGTCACGGGCTTCGGCTACCCGGTCGTTCCCGAGGGCACGGCGCGGATTCGGGTGCAGATCAGTGCGGCGCTAACGAAGGATGAGATGGATCGCGCGCTGGCGGCCTTTGAAAAGGTGGGCAGAACGACCGGACTGTTGGGCTAACTCGGCAACGACTTCGCGACGCCATCCGGTAAAAAGACGGGCCGCTCGCGTTTCGGCGAGCGGCCTCGTAGTGGTTGCGGGGGGTGGATTTGAACCACCGACCTTCGGGTTATGAGCCCGACGAGCTACCGGACTGCTCCACCCCGCGTCGCGACCGATTCAAATACGACGAGCCCGGTTTTGCCCCTGCCTGTGCCGAAAGCAAGCGTATGGTCCCGGGCGAGCTTGCGAAGCGAATTCCGAAGATCCATCTGCACTGTCATCTCGAAGGGACGCTGCGGGCTGCGACGTTCGTCGAACTGGCGGCAAAGCACGGCGTGCCCTTGCGCTACCATCCCTCCGCCCCGCCTGCCGCTAGCGTTGATCCGACCGACCCGTATCGCTTTGCCGACCTTGGTGAGTTTCTGTTTCTCTTTGCAGCCGTCAGCCGTTCGCTGCGGGATCTCGACGACTTCGCGCGTCTCGCGCGTGAGTTCGTCGAGGACGCGTTGCGCCAGGGCGTGATCTACGGCGAGCTCTTCGTCTCGCCGTCGGTCTGGACGTTCTTCAACCCCACGCTGGACGTTCGCGCCACGATGGAGGCGATCGTTGCGGAACTTCGCGCCGCGCGGCCGCGAGCCACCTTCCGGCTCTTACCCGATCTCACGCGAAACTTCGGTGCGCAAAGCGCGCTCGCGACGGCGCGAGCGATGGCCGCGATGACCGAGCTCGACGTCATCGGCATCTCGCTCGGTGGCGACG
>JBAPZS010000155.1:0-2449 GCA_049285355.1 Candidatus Cybelea sp.
GGGCTGCGGCGCGACGAAGGTGCTTTCGCCGTACGCGACGCGCTGCCACTCGTCACTTGAAATGGCGCCGTTCACCGACGCGCTCGGCCCCTCGGTCGAACCTTCGTCCTGCTGCGCGCCGTAGATATGAAACGGGAACCGATCGTCGAGCGAGACGTGATAGAACTGGCCCGTCGGCTGATTGTGCTCGCCGCTCCACGTCTCGCCGCCGTCGGTCGAGACGGTCGCGCCGCCGTCGTTGCCCTCGAGCAAGATCTTCGGGTTATGCGGGTCCACCCAGACGATGTGGTTGTCGCCATGCGGCGGGCGCAGCGAACGAAACGTTTTGCCGCCGTCGCGCGAGCGCCAGAGCCCTTGCACGTTGGGCACGTAAATCGTATTGGGATTGGTCGGATCGACGAAGACGCTCATATAGTAGAAGGCGCGCTGGCGCAGCTCCATGTCGTCGTTGGTGCGACGCCAGGTCGCGCCGGCATCGTCGGAACGGAAGATTCCGCCGGCCTTCGCTTGCACGATCGAGTAGACGACGCGCGGATTCGACGCAGAGACGGCGACGCCGAGACGTCCCAGAACGCCCTGCGGATAGCCGGGTTTGTGCGAAAGATTCGTCCAGTGGGCGCCGCCGTCGGTCGTCTTGTACAGGCCGCTGCCTGCGCCGCCGCTTACGAGCCGCCACGGCTGACGCTGCGCTTGCCACATCGCCGCGTAGAGCGTTTGCGGATGCGTGGGATCCATCGCCAACGCGATCGCTCCGGTGGCGTCGTTGACGAAGAGCACTTTGGTCCACGTCTTGCCGCCGTCGGTCGTCTTAAAAACGCCGCGGTCGCGGTTGGACGCGAACGCGTGCCCCATCGAAGCGACGTACACGACGTCGGCGTTGCGCGGATCGATCGCGATCGCGCTCGTGGTATGCGTGTCGCGCAAGCCGGCGTAGCTCCACGAGTTGCCGGCATCGGTTGACTTGAAGACGCCGTCGCCGGTGATCATATCGCCGCGAATGTCGCTCTCGCCGGTTCCGGCCCAAATCACGCGGGGATTTGAGGGGGCGACGGCAATCGCGCCGATGCTGTTGCTATTGCCCGGCAGCGTGCCGTCGGAGATGTTCACCCATTTAATGCCGTAGTCGGTGCTCTTCCAAATACCGCCGTCCACCGCGCCCATGTAAAAAAGGTTCTGGTTCGGCACGCCGGCAACGGCAACGACGCGCCCGCCGATAAACGGCCCGACGCTGCGCCACTGGAGCTTAGCAATGATCGGTGCCCCCGCCGCCTGTTCACCCGCGGCGCCGCTTGCAGCCGCAAGCATAAATATCCCTAGGATCGTTATCGTTCGTACGCGCATGCTCAATTGTTTGCTCAGTGGCCGCTCATGTCATCCTGAGCGGAGTCGAAGGACGACGTCGCCACTCACCGCGAGCCCGTAGACTCCGCAATTAGGGCGGCATACGCGCGGCTCGCGTCGGTCGGAACGCGTTTGAGCTCGGGATCGGTATCGAGGTCGATGTGGTAGAGACCGAAATCGCTGGCATCGTCGAAGGGTAAGCCCCATTCGCGATTCGACGTGATGCTCCAGCACAGATAGGCTTCGACCGGAGCGCCGGATGCGACGGCTTTGCGCACTTCGTTGACGTGCGCTTTTAAGTAGTCGGCGCGCGCAATGCCGGAGGCGCGCCCGACGCAGCCGTTCTCGATCACGATGATCGGCTTGCCGGGAAACTGTCGTGCGGCCTCGCTCACGAGCGTGTTGAGCCCGTTTGGCCAGACCGGAGCGTTTGCATAATTGAAGTCGGAGGCGGCGTCGAGCCGGTGCAGCTCGCCCGGCCAGAACGACGGCACGCCCCAATAGTAATCGAGGCCGACGTAGTCGAGCGTGCCGACGCATTCGCGTGGGCAGAGAAACTCCGGCAGCCTGCCGGCCATGCCGAGGTTCCACCAGTTAGTGCCGAGGAGCGTTGAAGAGATCGCGAAGCTCTTGCGCAGTGCCGTGAAGACGTGCAGCCACGAGCGCGTTGCGTCCAGCCGGTCAACGCCGTGCACGGGCACGAACTCGACGCGATCGGGATCGCCGAAGATCAACTGTGCGACGCGCCGCGCAATCTCCGGCTCCAGCCCTTCGTAGCGCACCGTGTCATCCTGAGCGGAGTCGAAGGACGACACCGTGCACAGACCCGCGACCCCCGGATGGATACCCACGCGCAGCACACCGCGCTTGCGAATGCGCTTGATCGCGCGGTCCATTGCCGGCACGGCTTTTTGCGCGTCGGCCGGCGCATCTTTGTCGGCGCCGATATCGGCGACGGTCTTGCGGTTGAAGGCGTTTGGGATCTCGGCATGTGACGTGCGCAACTCGCGAATGGCACGATCGACGATGTTGAGCAGCGTGCGGCTGCCCAGCGCCATTGCGACCGCGAAGTATTGGTCGGCGCCGGGAAGCTGCGTGAGCTTTACCG
>JBAPZS010000156.1:0-3494 GCA_049285355.1 Candidatus Cybelea sp.
GCGTTCGATCGCCCGATTCGCCGGCCTCTTCTATCTGATTACCATTGTCGCGGGAATCTTCGCCGAGCTCGTCGTGCGCGGGCAACTCGTGGATTACAGCGACGCTGCGCTGACCGCGCAGAAAATCCTTGGCTCCGAGACGCTCTACCGTCTCGGCTTCGTCGCGGATATCGTCGGCGGCGTCTCGTATCTTTTCGTGACGTGGCTCTTATACGAGTTTTTCAAACGCGTCAATCAGCCGGTTTCGCTGTTCGCGGCACTCTTTAGCATCGTCGGCATCGCCATCGGCGGCGTCGCCTCGGCCGGCCACCTTGCCCCGCTCTATCTCTTGAAAGGCGCTCCGTATCTCGCCTCATTTAGCCTGAGCCAACTCCAAACGCTAGCGCTGCTCTCGCTGAAGCTGCACGCGCTCGTCTACCAGACCGACCTCGTCTTTTTCGGCTTCTACTGCCTCATACTCGGGTACCTCATCGTCCGCTCGTCGCTCATCCCGAACGTCATCGGCGCGCTCATCGCAGTCGCCGGCCTCGCGCTGCTGCTTAATAGCTTCATCGCTTTCGTGTCTCCGCCGGTATCGCATATGGTCGCGAACTACTTCTTCGCGCTCGATGGCCTCGGCGAAATCGCCCTGATGCTCTGGCTTCTCATCAGAGGCGTCGGTACGATTCCCGACCTGGCGTGACCAGATGAACATCCTCAACCCAATCAGCTTTTTGGGCGCGGCCGGCTGCAGCACGGTCGTCGCGCTCGCGTTAGGCGGCGCCAACCCGGGCTCTGCCGGCTCAGACCTGGCGTCTGTGACGTTACAGGTCATCCAGTGCCCGCTTGACCGCAGTGAGGCGCCGGCTCTATCGTTAGCTCCTGCGGCCGCATATCCTAAGCTCGAATACATTGGCGCAAACGCCTCGGTCCAGCGTGCCGAAGAGGGATACTACCTCGTAACTATCGCGGTTGCGCAAGGCAATTACTTTTTTAAGTTGCAGTCGACACACTGTTCGAACTACCTTCAAGCAGCGGTTCTGCAGGGACGGTCGCGGACGCTCTCACTTCCACTTTTCACGATCGCGCCTAAGGGAAGGTTCAACGTCAAGCTTTTCGATTCGGAAAACGCGCTAGCCGGAACGTTGCCGGTGCGCCCCGACGTCGCGTGGCTTGTGGCGGACGGCGGCGGCAAAAGGGTGTTGGACCTTCAAGACGGCGCCTATTATCTCGATAGGCTGCCTCCGGCCAAATACAAGATAAGGATGGAGCTTCATGGCAGCTACCAGAGCGAGATTCCGCTAGACCTTTCCAGAATTTCGCCGACCCAGTTTGTCGAGCACAATCTCGACATGGCAACCATCCGAAAGAATCTCGGAAAGATACTCGCTTCCGGGGATACACTCAAGGACTGCGAATACTGCTATTAACGCTCGGCTGGCGTTGCCAGGCGGGGCACGCGTCTT
Organism: Candidatus Cybelea sp.; assembly: GCA_049285355.1. Classification (GTDB taxonomy): domain Bacteria; phylum Vulcanimicrobiota; class Vulcanimicrobiia; order Vulcanimicrobiales; family Vulcanimicrobiaceae; genus Cybelea. The sequence continues at coordinate 1,446 of JBAPZS010000156.1, forward strand.
GCCGTCGAAGTTGAAAGGCATGGCACTCGAACGCTCCTATACCGTCGTCCTATTACCTGAACCCGAGGCGGGCGGGTTCAGCGTGTCGGTTCCCTCCCTTCCCGAGATCGCGACGCAAGGCGAATCAGAACAAGAAGCATTGGCCAATGCGCGAGAGGCCGTTTCGCTTGTGATCTCCGACCGAGCGCAGCGCGGTGGCGAGATCCCGCCAAGTGACGTCGAGCCGCCCCGCTTCGAACGAGTCGCCGTCGCAGTATAAGGCGCAGCGCTGCGTCAGGCAGCCCTAACCGTTGAAGACCTTCTGGCGCTACTTTGAAACTCGTCAAGCGACGCTGATGTGAAGTCACATCTCTGGCTGCCGTTTACGCAGATGTCGGAGTTCGATCCGCAGCGCCGCAACTTCGTTGGCGGTTTTGGAACGATGTTGGAAGATGCCCAAGGCCGCCGCGTCTACGATGCGGTCAGCTCGATCTGGACCACGATTCACGGGCACTGCCATCCGCGCATCGTCGAGGCGATCGCGCGGCAGGCGGCAACGCTCGACCACGCCACGCTGCTCGGCGCAACGAACCCGCTTGCAGAAGAGCTTGCCGAACGTCTCTGCGCGCTCACCGGGATGGATCGCGTCTTCTTTGCAAGCGACGGCGCCAGCGCGATCGAGGCCGCAATCAAGATGGCGCTGCAGTACTGGCAGAACGCCGGCCAGCCGCACCGCACGCGTTTCGTGCGACTGCGCGGCGCCTACCACGGCGACACGGTCGGCGCGATGAGCCTCTCGGATATCGCGCTCTTCAAATCACGCTTCGGCAAAGTGACCTTCAGTTCGCGAACCTTCGACGACGCCAAACCGCTCGAACCCGACGTTGCTGCGGTCATCGTCGAACCGTTGATTCAGGCCGCTGCCGGAATGCAATTGGTTCCCGCACGAGCGTACGAACGATTGAAAAACGTCAAACCAATCTTAATCTGCGATGAGATTGCGACCGGATTCGGCCGCACGGGGACGATGTTCGCCCTCGAGCAAGTTGCCGCTCCGCAGTGGGACATCATCTGCGTGGGTAAGGGCCTCAGCGGCGGCGCGCTGGCGCTCTCGGCGACGCTAGTTCGCCGTCACGTATTCGACGCGTTTCTCGGCGATCGCGAATCGCTCGTGCACTTTTTTCACGGACACTCGTATGCCGGTAACCCGATCGCCTGCGCGGCGGCGCTCGCGTCGATCGCGCTATTCGATGAAGAGAAAACGCTCGAGCGTGCAAAAGGTATTGCGAAGCGAGTTGCCGCGAATGGTGAGGCTCTGCGCGCGCATCCGCTCGTGCGCGACGTGCGTCAGGCCGGCACGATGGCCGGCATCGAACTGAACCCGGACGGGCAGCCCATCGCCGACGCGCTCTACGACGCCGGGCACTTCACGCGTCCGATCGGTAACGTGATCCAGTTCGTCCCGCCGCTCTCGTCCGCCGACGCCGAAGTGGATCTGTTTTTCGAAGCGCTGCACGACGCCCTCCCGGTGTCATCCGAGTGACGTACCTCGAGCGCGCGCAGCAGACGCTGCAGCAGATCCGTAACGAGCATCGCTATCGCGAGCTTCCGGAGCGCCAGCTTCCCGCCGACGTCATCGACTTCTCGTCCAACGATTACCTCGGTTTGGCGAGCGATCCGCAGGTGATCGAGGCACTCAAACACGCGCGGCGCGCCGGCTCGGGGGGCGCGCGGCTCCTCGCCGGACGCAACCGCGAGCTCTCGCTCTTGGAAGAAGAGCTCGCCGATTGGCTCGGCCGCGAACGCGCGCTGCTCTTTTCATCCGGCTACCTCGCCGCCGTCGGAACGATCCCGGTCATTGCCGCGCTTATCGAAACAATTCTCTCCGACGAATTGAATCACGCCAGCCTCATCGACGGCCTCCGTCTCACGCGCAAACCGCGCGCGATCTACCCGCACGGTACGTTGCCGCCCACGAACCCGGAGACGAGCACGCTCGTCGTCAGCGAATCCATCTTTAGCATGGGCGGCGACGCGATCGACCCGCGCGCGTTGATCGAAGCCATGCAC
>JBAPZS010000157.1:0-2369 GCA_049285355.1 Candidatus Cybelea sp.
GCTGAATCCCCATACGCCGATACGCCTCGAGTCCACCAGCGGATCGTGGGCGAGCGAATCATAGATTGATTCGACATCCACTGCCCGCTGAACCGGGCCGTTGAGGCTCCACATGCCGCCCGACAGCCCGGTACCTCGCTGATCGTACGTAACGACATCGATACCATTCACGGCAAAAAATGGTATGAGAAACCCCATCTCGCGAGTCTCGGGGTCGTTGCCATGGATAAGTATTATGACTGCTCTACGGCGATCATCTCGATGCCACAACGACATACCGAGTTGCCCCTGCGACGCACGAACGATGCGACGATCCTCGTGCACGACAGCCAGTAGGGACAGCTTCCCTGGAAACGCTGAGAACAATCGGTGCGTTTGGGAGTCGAGAAACTCATTTACTGGCGGGTCGGGGAGCTCATGCTCAGTACCAACATATACAGGGTGCCCGGAGCGCGTATAGTACAATCCGGTCGCGAGTAGTTGCAAATGAGCTGATGCTAGCGCCGCGACCAGCAGCGCGTTCGAGACCAAAAGCGCTCCGACCGTCCCTGTTCGAAATATCATACGCTGGTACTCCCCCCTAGGCATCGTGCTCCGTTGTACTCGCCGGAAACGTAAGCTTTACTGAGAAGCGTTTCGTTCGGATTGAACGAGACCATCCGGAGTTTCGACGCGATGATCACGACCTGGTCGTTGCGGTCGATCCTCGGCTCGATGCTCCCTACGTTACCGCCCCAAAAGACCTCCATGATAATGGGCATACGAAAGGGCCGGCCGTCACGACTCCTCTGCATGGCGTGCAATCTCAGCGTATGCGTCGCGAAGAAACCTTATCGCGTTGTAGGTCGCGGGGAGAATTGAATCGTTCACTCGACGTGACAATGAGCGCCCTTTTTACGGCGCTCGAGCTCGGAGCCTCGCGGCTGAAAGAAGCCTTAAAGCGGGTTCTATGGCACGAGAAGAGCGTCAACCCAGTGCCTTTGCGATATCCCTGAGAGAGCGCTTGAGGTGCGCGCGTACCAAGCGCCGTGTCTCCGCGACATCGCCGTGCGCGATCGCGTCGCACAGAGCGCCGTGGAGCTCGTCGTTCTCGGCTTGGAGGTACGCGGGGGTGATGCTGGCGTCCAGTAGCGGCCGCGCGATTTGCACGAAGGATTCGTACACGCTGAGAAGTGCCGCGTTTTTTGCTCCTTTTGCCACTGCGACGTGGAAGCCGAAATCCGCCTCACCGTAACGCTCGACATCGTCGGTGCGAATTGCTTGGTCGCGCTTCTTTAACCATGCACGCATCGCCGCGACGTCCCGCGCACTACGGCGTTGCGCAGCAAGTTCGGCGAGCGGCAATTCCAGGAAGAGACGCGCCTCATAGATATCGGCCAATGCGGCGCGCCCGAGCCGTTCTTCAAAGGTTTCCCACATCGCATGGGCCGCCACGAACGTCCCATCCCCATGGCGAACCTCGACCAGTCCCCGGTTCTCGAGAACGCGCACCGCTTCGCGCAGCGTCGATCGCCCGACGCCGAACATGCTGCAGAGCTCAGGCTCGGGCGGGAGGCGGTCGCCGACGGGATACGTTCCATCCGCGACCAACGAACGTATTCGCTCGACCACTTGATCCGCGAGCCGCTTGCGCTTGATCGTCGGCGAATGCATCACGGTCCCGCTTCGCCGTGACGCGCGAGCGCACCCAGCCAATCGGCGAGGATCCACGCTCCCGCACCGATCGCGAAGTTCTGCGCAACGCCCGCCCATCCGGTCAGGTCGGATGGATGCTGAAGAGCGGTTGGAATCCAAATCGTGATGCCGAATATCGCGATCATCGCCGTCATCAGTTGTGCCGCACGCAGGGCATAACGGCCCGACAAAATCGCGACCGCGCCTAAGGCAAAGGCAACCGTCGTGAAGACGGCCCAAAACATTTGACCCGGCGGAAGCCACTTAGGTACAAGAGAGGCGGTATCGGGGAGATAGAACGCCTGCTCGAGCGCAAACGAGACGGCGCAAACTCCGAATAGGATCTGCGTAAAACGCAGGAGTTGGCGGTTTGGGGGATCGCCTGTTCTCGCGAGCACGAACAGCGTTCCGCACATGATCCCGAGGGTTTCAAAAAGATTCCCCCAGCTCGTATAAATCCTCGGTTTTGCCGCGATCTCGGGAAGTTGAAGGATCGCAAAGAGACCAACGACCGCAGCGATCAACATCGCGCCGCTTCGCAGCGTTCTGGAAAACTGAATCAGTGCACCACCGATAATGTATGCGACAGCGGTAGCGTATAGCACGATCTCATGCAGAGTTCCGTTACCAAGGACCCTGCGCTCTTCCCAAAGATTAAACTGGTGCCACAGGAGCGTGGTGATGCCGAAGAGCAC
>JBAPZS010000158.1:0-14773 GCA_049285355.1 Candidatus Cybelea sp.
CGCCAACGTCGCGGAACCGGAAGCGGACGCCCGCGCCGCGGCGGTTTCGCGCCCTCCGAGCAGGGCGCCCAGAACGCAGAGGAAGAGCATGAACCTGCCGGCGGTCCGGATCACGCGTCGAGCGTACCATAGGCGAGCGGGATTCGTCTGCGGCTCTCATCAAAGTGTAAGCGTGAGACGATGCGCGTAACCTGCATCGGCGGCGGTCCCGCCGGATTGTATCTCGGCATACTCCTGAAGGCGCGCAACCCGACCTGGCCGGTGCGCGTCTTCGAGCGCAATCGGCCACTCGATACCTTCGGCTGGGGCGTCGTCTTCTCGGATGCGACGCTGGAGAACTTACGCCTCGCCGACGCGCCGACGCATCGCGAGATCACGCAGGCCTTCGCCCACTGGGACGACATCGAGATCTACTTCAAAGGCCATACGATTCGCTCGGGCGGTCACGGCTTCTGCGGCATCGCGCGCAAACGGCTGCTCTCGATTCTGCAGCAGCGCGCGCAGCAGCTCGGCGTCGAGCTAAACTTTCAATCCGAGATTACCGACGTTGACGCGCTGCGCGCGCAGTGCGATCTGCTCGTCGGCGCCGACGGCATCAACAGCCGCGTCCGCGAAACCTACGCCGGCGCCTTCGCGCCGACGCTCGACCGGCGCCGCTGCCGCTTCGTCTGGCTCGGAACCACGCTGCCTTTGGATGCCTTCACATTTATCTTCGAGCGCACCGAGCACGGCTGGTTTACCGTCCACGCGTACCGCTTCGACGACGAGCTCAGCACCTTTATCGTCGAGTGCACCGAGCAGACGTGGCTCGCGCACGGCCTCGACTCTGCCGATACCGCGCAGACGGTCGCGTTCTGCGAAGAGCTCTTCGCCCCATATCTGCACGCCCATCGCTTGATGGCCAACAGCGCGCATCTGCGCGGACGAGATTGGCTCAACTTCACGCGCGTTACCAACGAAGATTGGATTGACGGAAACGTCGTGCTGCTCGGCGACGCCGCCCATACCGCCCACTTCTCCGTCGGCTCGGGCACCAAGCTTGCGATGGAGGATGCGATCGCGCTGGCCGATGCGCTCTCGAGCGCGGATACCGGCGACTTCGCCGCAGCGCTCGAGCAGTACGAGGCGAGCCGAAAACTCGAGGTGCTCAAGCTGCAGAACGCGGCGCGCAACTCGACGGAGTGGTTTGAGAATGTCGCGCGCTACGCGACCCTTCCGCCGGAGCAGTTCGCCTATAGCCTGCTGACGCGCAGCCAGCGCATCGGCCACGAGAACCTGCGCTTACGCGATACGACCTATGTGGGGCACGTCGAGCGCTGGTTCGGCGGCCGCGCGGTTCCGCCGATGTTCGTGCCCTTCCGGCTGCGCGAAATGGAGCTGCAAAACCGGATCGTCGTCTCGCCGATGGATATGTACACTTCGGTGGACGGAACGCCCGGCGACTTTCACCTCGTGCATCTCGGCGCGCGCGCGCTCGGCGGCGCGGCGTTGGTCTTCACCGAGATGACGTGTGTGACCGCGGACGGGCGAATCTCGCCCGGCTGCGCCGGCATGTATCGCCCGGAGCACGTCGTCGCGTGGAAGCGCGTCGTGGACTTCGTGCACGATTTTTCGAAGGCCAAGATCTGCTTACAGCTGGGTCACTCCGGGCCGAAAGGTTCGACGAAGCTGATGTGGGAGGGCATGGACGAACCGCTCGATGAGGGCAACTGGCCGGTGGTGGCGCCTTCGGCGGTTCCCTACGCCGCCGGCAATCAAACGCCGGCCGCGCTGACGCGCTCGGAGATGGACGAAATTCGTGAGGCCTTCGTACGCGCCGCGACGATGGGGCTCGAAGCGGGATTCGACATGCTCGAGCTGCACTGCGCGCACGGCTACCTGCTCTCGTCGTTCATCACGCCGCTGCGAAATCGGCGACGCGACGAGTACGGCGGCTCGCTCGAGAACCGCCTGCGCTATCCGCTGGAGGTCTTTCGCGCAATGCGCGCGGCGTGGCCGCAAGACCGGCCGATCTCGGTCCGCATCTCGGCGACCGACTGGGTGGATGGCGGCATCGACGGCGACGATGCGGTCGAGATCGCGCGCGCCTTCAAAGCGGCCGGCGCCGATCTGATCGACGTCTCCACCGGCCAGACAACGCCCGATGCAAAGCCCGTTTACGGCCGCATGTTCCAAACGCCGTACGCCGACAAGATTCGCAACGAGGTCGGCATCGCAACGATGGCCGTCGGCAACATCGTCGACACCGACCAAGTCAACGCGATCGTCGCGGGCGGTCGCGCCGATCTCGTCGCGCTGGGACGCCCGCACCTCGCCGATCCGTTTTGGACGCTGCACGCCGCCGCCGAACTGGGCTACCTCGAAGCCCCATGGCCCGTGCAGTATCTCTCCGGCAAGGAGCAGCTCGAACGGCTGATCGCGCGGGCGCGCGAGGCGGCGTCGTGAACCTGGCGGGAAGGCACGCCGTCGTTACCGGCGGCTCGCGCGGCATCGGCCAGGCGATTGCCGAGCGACTCGCGCAGCAGGGCGCCCGCGTCAGCATCATCAGCCGCACGCCTTGTCATGGCGACCGTGTCGGAGCACCGTTTCATGCAGCAGCGGACGTAAGTAAGGAGGAAGAAGTAGCGCGCGCCTTCGCCGAGTGTCGCGCTGCAAACGGCCCCATCTCGATTCTCGTCAATAACGCCGGGGTCGTGGAATCGGCGCCGCTGATGCGCACCTCGATGGAGATGTGGCAACGAATCCTCGCGACGAACTTGACCGGCACCTTTCTTTGCACGCGCGAGGCATTCGACGAGATGCTCCTGACGAAGTGGGGCCGCATCGTGAACGTCGCAAGCACCGCAGGTCTCGCCGGCGCGCCGTATATCGCGGCCTACTGTGCGAGCAAACATGGCGTTATCGGACTGACCCGGGCGCTTGCCGCCGAGTGCGCCGGCACGGGCGTGACCGTCAATGCGATCTGTCCCGGCTACACGGAGACCGGCATCCTGCGCCGCGCGGTTGAGAACATTACCACGAAGACCGGCCGCAGCGAAGCGGAGACGCGCGAGCTCCTGGCGCGCAACAACCCCGACGGCCGCATCGCCACCGTAGAAGAGGTCGCCGACGGGGTGCTGCGGCTGATTGCCGGTACCGACACCGGAATCGCCCTAATCGTCCCCGGCTTCACCGTGTCAGGCGCCGTACCACCGCAAGTGCGGCCAGATGACCGGTAGCGGCGCGACCGGATCGCGGCAGAGGTAGATCGGCGCCGGCCCTTCCACGACCCATTTGTACGGCTCGGCGGAAGTGCGAACGAGCACGACGCTGCGATAGTAGCGTCGCAAAAGATCGATGCGCGTCGCGCCGATGGCGACGAGCGTGGCGCCGTCGTAGCCGCGCGTCCCCCAAAGATAGTAGCTATTCTGGCTCGAGATCGCCGGCGGTAGGCCGAATCGCGGTCCGAAAAAGTCGAGCGCGCCGGCATCACCGTAGGTATCGGCGTAGACGGCGGTTCGCGCGCGAACGTTTGGCGGGAGCGTTAAGTAGACGGCGGCGACGTCGCGGGCGAGCCGCTCCCAACCGAACTCCTCCGCAAACACCGGTTGAATGAGATGCGCCGGTGAGCCGTTTGCGCCCGTCAGCCGCAAAAACGCACTGTACACGACGAGGCTCTGCACCGGAAGAACCGGCAGCGAGAGCGGAAGGGCTAGCACCGCGACCCCGGCTAGCGCGCCGAATAAGGCGAAGCGCAACGCGGCCGCCGCGCGCTCGATGGCCACCGCGCCGACAGCCAGCAGCGCCGCATAGATGCCAATGATGTAGTAGCCTTTCGCCCCCAGTGCGACCGCCGCCACGAACAGCGCGATATACGCGACGCCGATGAAGCGCAGATCGCGCAGCGAGGCTAATCGGAAGGGCGCGATCGCGCCGGCCAGCCAGACGGGCGCGGCGAGCGGATTCGTATAGAGCAACTGCTCGAGTGCGAAGGCCGTCGCGTTGCTCGCGATGCTCCGATACTCGAGGCTCAGACCGTTTTGAAAGGCGTGCCGGTGAAGCACGTCGCCGCGGACGACTTCGAAGAACGGCCACCCGTGAATCGCCTGCCATGCCAAGTTTGGTACGAGCAGCACCAGCGCGAGCGCCGCCGCGCCGAGTGCGTATCGCGAAACGACGTACCGCTGCTGCCCGGTGAACAGCAAGCCGACGGCCAGCGCCATCACGACCAACGCCATCGAATACTTGGCGTATGCGCCCGCCGCCACGCCGACGCCGAGCGCCGCCCAGAGCATTCCAGGAGTGCGAGCGGGCGCGCGCACGATGCGAATCGTGAGATAGATCGCGAGCGTCCAGAAGAACGGCTCGAACGAGGTCGTCGTCAGCGTGTTGCCAAGCAGCAGATAGGCGGGCATCGCGAGGACGGCGATGCCGGTCAGCGTCTGCGCGAAAAGCCCGCCGCCGAGCTCCTTGCAGAGCCGCACCGCAAGATAGACCGTCCCGCCGGCGGCCAGGATTGGAAGCGCGCGCAGCGCGAGAAGTTGATAGCCGGTCGGCCCCGCAAGCCATGCCGCCACCGCGACGAGCGGCGGCTGATCCACGTAGCCCCACGCCGGATGCTGTGCGCAGGCGATGAAGTAGAGCTCGTCGCGAAAGTAACCGTAACGCGCGGCCGTTGCGCCGTGCAGCAAGAGCGCGGCGCAAAGAAAGCCGATGGCGATCACGTCGTGCGGCGAGCGAGAATCAGTAGGCTCAGGGCGAAGCCGCAGACGCCGGACCAAATCCACGTGCCGAGCGCCACGTTCCAGTCCCACCAGAGTCCGTCGCGCAGCAGCGTTCCCAGCAAGTAGATGCCGATGTACGTTAGCGGAAGCGCAACCGCGAAGCCGCGAAAGATCGGCGCCTTTGCCGGAACGGGATTGGGGTCGTAGCGCGCGACGAACAGATCGGCAAGGAGGCCCGCGATCAGCGACTGCGCGAGCGTGACGGCGAGCAGCGGCGTCTCGTTGGTGAACGCTGCCGCCGCGGGAACGTTGCCGAGGACGAAGATCGCGGTCAGCATGCCGAACGCCGGCGCAATGCGCGAGACGAGCCACAGCGCGAAACCCGTTATGAGCGTGCTTTGGAAGAGAACGATGAGCACGCCGCTGGCGATCTTGTAGTACCCGATTGCAAGCGCGGTGAGATAGTGTGGCGTGAACGGAGAGATCGGCGGCGCAGCGTTGGTTCGGCCCGCGCCCGGATCGAACGCATACGCGGTTCCGAAGTGGGTGAGGATCAGCCAAGTAGCCAGACCGAAGGCCAGCGGCAGCTGGCGCGCGAGCGTCGTCGCGCCGCGTTGCTCGAGAACCGAACGGATCGGTCCGCTCGCCACCAGGAAGACGCCGAGCCCGAGAATCTGATGCGTCGGGCTCAGCAGCGCGTCGAGCCCCTCTTCGATGCCGAGGAGATGATGCCAGAGCATATCGCCGATTCCGGCCGCGATGAAAATCGGGATGCCCAGGAGCGCCAGCCGGTAGCATCGCGGAACGCTCTCGCGCCAACCGTAACCGAGACGGCGCGAATGCACGACAAACGCGGCGATCGTAATCAGCAACGCCAGCATTCCCGAGTAAAAAACCGCGTGGTAGGGGGTGAAGAAGCTCTCGACGGGGACGTGGCCGTGTGCCCACGCGTCGAGAAAAAAACCGCCGGAGATCCAGACGCCGCAAACGCCGACCGCGTAATCGAGCGCGAGGCTCCGCGGGACCGCGTTCCGCAGCACGCTAGTGTGCTGTACCGGAGGTTCGATGTATAAAGCTGGGCGTCTGGCGGAGTGCGGGCAAGGAAGGATGAGCGACAAAAGCAGCGCTTTGCGAGCGAAGAGTGACGATGCCCGTGACCGCCAGACGCCCAGCCCAAAGGGTCGCGGCGGCGAAAGCGCACTGGCTTTGTTGCTCGTCGGTCACAGAGGTACGGCTATGCTCCCTCCTCGCGTCGCGCCAGTGCGTTCCGGCGCTCGCGACTTTATGCACCGAACCTCCGGTACAGCACACTAAAGGCTTTTCGCAATAAAGTCCGTACGACCTTGAAAGTGCTGCTTCGCGTCGGCGCATCGTCGCTCGTAATGCTGCTCGCCGCATGTGGATCGCGGCCTCTCGACGCGCCGCCCAACGTCGTCGTCGGTCCCTCGGCGGTTTTGCCGACGCCGCGAGTCGAGCCGAACGACGCACCGCCGAAGATCCTGGGGATGCGGCTCTCATCGCTCGACGTTCGGCGCGGCCAGCACTGGTCGGGTGAATTTGTGACCAGTACGAACGTCGCGAGCGTTGAGGTTCGCACGAACCTCTTCTCGATCAACGTCCCCCACCTTTTCCCGGGCCGCTTCGCCTTCACCCTGAACGTGCTCGATACGCCGCCGATCTTCGTGCGCGCCTACCGCTTGCGCGTGATCGCGCGCAACAGCCCGGGGGATGCCGATGAAGAGGATCTCCCATTTCGCATCAGATAGACGGCGTCCGGACGGCGCTCGAGGACGGCGTCTTGACGATAACGCTCGATCGCCCATCGCGTAAGAATGCGCTAACCTTCGAAATCTATGCCGCATTGCGCGATCTCTTCACCTCGTTGCGGTCGAACGCGGGCGTGAAGGCCGTCGTGCTGGCCGGCACCGGCAGCGACTTTTGCTCGGGCGGCGACGTCCACGAGATCATCGGGCCGCTCACGCAATCGCCGCCGGAGCGACTGCGAGAGTTCACCCAGATGACCGGCGACCTCGTCAAGGCGATGCGCGCGGCTGCGGCCCCGATCGTCGCGGCGATCGACGGCACGTGCGCCGGCGCGGGCGCGATCCTCGCGATGGCAAGCGATCTGCGTTTGGGCACCGAGCGTTCGCGGGTCGCCTTTCTCTTCGTTCGCGTCGGGCTCGCGGGATGCGATATGGGCGCCTGCGCGATCCTGCCGCGCATCGTCGGACTCGGCCGCGCCGCCGAGCTGCTCTATACCGGCCGTGCGATTACCGGAAGCGAAGCCCACGCTTGGGGGTTTTATAACGAGCTTTGCGCGCCGGAGACTTTGAAGGCGCGCGCGAACGAGCTGGCGCGCAGCATCGCGCAGGGGCCAACGCTCGCCCACGCGATGACGAAACGCATGCTCCTCGCGGAATGGTCGCTGCCGCTGCCCGACGCGATCGATGCCGAGGCGCAAGCGCAGGCAAGACTGATGGAGAGCAACGACTTCCGGCGCGCGTACGAGGCCTTCGTCGCCAAGCAGCCTGCTCGTTTCGAAGGCAACTAGTGACCGCGAACGTGCTCGACCTGCCGCTCTTCGACGAAGAGCACCGCGCCCTCGCGACCGGGCTCGAACGGTGGCTCGATACGGCCAACATTCCCGACGACGAGTCGGAGGCGGCCGCAAGTTGTCGCGCGTGGGTGCGTGCGCTCGCCGAGGGCGGCTGGCTGCGCGCGACCATTCCCGGCCTCTATGGCGGGCTGCGTGCCGATCTCGACGCGCGCACGCTCTGTCTCGCGCGCGAACGGCTCGCCTATCGTTCGGCATTCGCCGACTTCGCCTTCGCGATGCAAGGTCTCGGCGGCGCTCCAATCGCGCTGTTCGGCAGCGCCGAGTTGAGGCGGCAATACTTGCCCGAGATCGCCGCCGGCCGCTGCATCACCGCCTTCGCGCTCTCGGAGTTCGAGGCGGGCTCCGACGTCGCCGCGGTCACCACGCGCGCGCGACGCGACGGCGACGAGTATGTGCTCGATGGCGAGAAGGCCTGGATCTCCAATGCCGGCATCGCGGCTCTCTACGTCGTCTTCGCGCGCACGAGCGACAACGGCAGCAAAGGCCTGAGCGCCTTTGCGATGGATGCCGCTGCGCGCGGCTGCCGGATCGGCAAAAGCATCGAGACGATCTCGCCGCATCCGCTCGGCACGCTGCGCTTGGAAGGCGTTCGGCTTCCGGCTTCGGCCCGCATCGGTACGGAGGGCGAGGGCTTCAAGATCGCGATGGCGGTCCTCGATCTCTTTCGCAGCACCGTCGGCGCCGCGGCGCTGGGCTTCGCGCGGCGCGCGTTCGACGAGTCGCTGGCACACGTCAAAGCGCGCAAGCTCTTCGGCGAGCCGCTCTCGGCCTTGCAGCTGACTCAGTCGGCAATTGCGACGATGGCAACCGAGATCGACGCCGGCGCGCTGCTCGTCTATCGTGCCGCATGGATGAAGGACGCCGGCGCGCCGCGCGTCACGCGCGAGGCGTCAATGGCAAAATGGTTTGCGACCGAGGCGGCGGGACGCGTCTGTGACCGGGCCGTGCAGCTCTTCGGCGCGCGCGGCGTTACGCGCGGCGAGATCGTCGAGCGGCTCTACCGCGACGTGCGCGCGCTGCGCATCTATGAAGGATCGAGCGAAGTTCAGCAGCTCGTCATCGCTAAGGCGCTGCTGCAGACCTAAGGTACCGCCTTGAGCGCATACCGCGATTCGTTCGCTAAGGAGCGTCTGCCGGTAGGCGAGGCGATGCCGGAGCTGCGCTTCGACCTGCCCGAACTGCGCTACCCCGCACAGCTCAACGCGGCCACCGAACTCTTGAACCGGTTTGCCGATGGCGCCGGCGCGACCAGCCGCTGCATTCTCGCGCCGAACGGTACCTGTTGGAGCTATGCCGAGCTTGCCGATACCGCCGGGCGCATCGCGAACGTCTTGGTTGACGAACTCGAGCTCGAGCCGGGAAATCGCGTGCTGCTGCGCGCGCCGAACACTCCGATGCTGGCGGCCTGCTGGTTCGCGGTCCTGCGGGCCGGCGGGATTGCGGTAACCACGATGCCGCTCTACCGCGCCGGCGAGCTGCGCTTCATGATGGAGAAGGCGCAGGTGAAGCACGCGCTCTGCGATCTCCGGCTGCGCGACGAGCTCGAACGGGCATTTGACGGCTACGGCGGCGTGCGAACGCTCTACTTCAACGCCGAGCCCGCCCGGGCGCAGTCGCTCGAAGCCTTGATGGCCGGCAAATCCTCGCGTTTCCACGACGTCCGTACCGCGGCCGACGACATCGCGATCGTCGCCTTTACCTCGGGCACCACCGGCCGGCCCAAGGCGGCGATGCACTACCATCGCGACCTGCTCGCCATCTGCGATACCTACGCGTCGCGCGTGCTGCAGCCCACTCGCGACGACCTGTTTTGCGGAAGTCCGCCGCTGGGCTTCACGTTTGGTCTCGGTGGCTTGCTGCTCTTTCCGCTCCATTGCGGCGCGGCGACGCTGCTGTTGGAGAAGGCCGGGCCGCGCGAACTGCTCGAGGCGATTAACGCGTTCAAGGTGACGATGATCTTCACCGCCCCGGTCGCCTATCGCACGATGGCGGCGTGCGCGAACGAATTCGACTTGTCGTCGCTGCGTGCGTGCGTCTCGGCCGGCGAAACGTTGTCTAAAACCGTCTGGGAAGAGTGGCGCGCGGCGACCGGCCTCGCGATTCTCGACGGCATCGGCAGCACCGAGATGCTGCATATATTCATCGGTTCGCCGCAGAGCGAAGCGCGCGCCGGTTCCACCGGTCGCGTCGTTCCAGGCTATGCTGCCGAGATTCACGACGAAGAAGGGCGGATCGTGGCGGACGGTACCGTGGGGCGGCTTGCCGTCAAGGGCCCGACGGGCTGCAAGTATCTACAAGACGAGCGCCAGAAAAACTACGTGCAACGCGGTTGGAACTATCCCGGCGATGCCTATCGCCGCGACGCCGACGGCTATTTCTGGTACGTCGCCCGTACCGACGACATGATCGTCTCGGCGGGCTACAATATCTCGGGTCCCGAGGTCGAAGAGGCGCTCGTCGCGCACCCCGACGTGACCGAGGTCGCGGTCGTCGCTAAGCGCGATCCCGCAAAGGAGACGAACATCGTGAAGGCGTTCGTCGTACTGGCCGCTGGCTGCGCGCCGACGCCTGCGAAGGCCGACGAGCTGCGCGAGTTTTGTAAGCGAGAGATAGCGCCGTTCAAAGCGCCGCGCGAGATTGAGTTCGTTGCCGAGTTGCCGCGCACGCAGACTGGAAAGCTTCAGCGCTACAAGCTTCGAAGCGCAGAAGACCCGAACTGAAGTCCCAGATTTTCAACGGCCCGGGTCTCCTGCTTCAAGCCGCTGGGGTTTACCATGAGCGAGTCCAAACGGTGGTACGTTACCCCTTACCATCTCGCTGGATTCTCCAGCAGCCGTACAGGGAACGTAGTTCGGTTGCCGATCGTTCCGAGTAGGCACTCGCCAAAAAAGTAGGCACTCGCCCAAAAAGTAGGCGCGCAGCCAAAAAGTGAAGCCGAGCGTGTCGTCCCCGTCCTTAAGACGATCGCCCGGCTATCGCATCTATCCGTTGAAGAGAACCGTGGTCCCTCTAACGCCGGGCCCGAACGCGCCGGTAAGTGGAGCGGGCGATGATGAAAAGCGCGATGGAAAAGACGAGCGCGATCGCCGCCGCTACGAACGGCGCGAGGAAGGCGAGCACGAGCGAGCCGACCGCGCCGCCATCCTCCACCGTGCTAATCATGGGATTCGCAGTACCAGCCGTTGCGACGGTCGAGATGCCGCGGATCGAGGCAATCGCCGCGTGCACGCCGAGCGCGTTGAGGGCGCCGAGCACCATCAGCACCGCGAGCGTCTCGTACGACTGCGCGTGCACCGACCCACCGACGAGGATCGCCGCCGCCGCGGGTTTGACTACAACCTGAACCGCGTGCATCGCGTGGTCGAGCAACGGCACCTTGTCGGCCAAGATCTCCACCACCGCGATGCCGACCAGCGACCACATCGCGCCGGTTGCCGCCAGCCACCCAAACCCCGGCGGCGCGTGGAGAAAGCCGAGATGAAGAGCGACCGAGACGAAGGCGAGCGACAGAACCGCGCGCACGCCGGCCGTCGTGGTAAGCGCATAGGCGAGTGCGTATTGGCTGGCGGCGTCCACCTCTAGAATCCTACGTCGCGGGCAGCACGGCGGTGGCCTCGATCTCGACCTTGGCGCCATCTTCGAGCAGGTCGGCGACTACGACGAGCGCCATCGCCGGATAGTGAGCGCCCACGATCTCGCGATACGCCGCACCGAGCGCGGCGAGGTTTTCACGGTACTCGCGCTTGTCGGTTACGTACCACGTAAGCCGGACGAGGTGCTCGGGCTCGCCGCCCGCCGCGCGGAGCACGGTGACGACGTTGCGCAGCGCCTGTTTCGCCTGATCGAGAAATCCGGCGGCGAGTTCGCCGCGCGCGTTCCAGCCGATCTGCCCGGCGATTGCGAGCAGATGCCCTTCGGCGAGGATGCCGTTAGCGTAGCCGCGCGGCCGCGGCCAGCCATCGGGCTCGATCTGCCGGCTCACCGCGCGCTCCGTAGGATCGGCGTCGCGGCGGCGCTCACCGCGAGGTTGATCGCGAGGCCGTACAGCGCGATGAAGCCGGTCAGCGTCCCTCCGAAGGCGTGCACGGTAAAGTTCGAGCCGAACCCGCCGGCGTATGCCATAGCGCAACTTGCGGCCAATCCGCAGGCCCAACCTGCGAGTAAGGCTTTGGCGTCGAACCAGCGCGTCCAGAGTCCGAGCACGAAGGCGGGGAATATCTGGAGCATCAAGGCGCCGCCGAGCAGTTGGAAGTCGATCGCGTACGGCACCGGAACGAAGAAGACGAAAAGCAGTGCGAAGCCGCAGATGGCGAGCGTCACGAGCTTCGCCGTGCGCGTCTCAACGGCGGTGCGCTGCGGCGAGAACTCGCGAAAGACGTTGCTGGCGAAAAGATTCGCCGCGCCGATGCTCATGACCGCGGCGGGCACCAGCGCGCCGATCACGACCGCGGCATCGGCCACCCCCGTGAACCAGTTCGGAAAATAGCGTGCAAAGAGCAAGGGAACGACGTTGTTCGCGTCCTTCACCGAAATGCCCGCGGCGATCGCGCAGTATCCCAGCAGCGCCAGCAGCCCGAGCAACATGGAGTAGATCGGCAGCAGCGCGGCGTTGCGCCGTATGACCTGCCGGCTGCGCGCCGCCAAGACGCTGGTGATCGAGTGCGGATAGATGAAGAGCGAGAGTGCCGAGCCGAGCGCCATCGTGCCGTACGCGAAGTACTGCGAGGGCGTCAGGTAGATCGAGGCCGGCTTCGGGCGCGCCGCCAACACAGTGGCCGAGATGGCGAAGATGTGGCTCCAACCGCCCAGGCGCGCGGGGATCACGATGATTGCCGCGATCACCACTACGTAGATGAGCGTATCCTTCACGAAGGCGATGAGCGCCGGCGCTCGCAGGCCGCTCGTGTACGTATACGCCGCCAGGCAGACGAATGCGATCGTCAATGCCGGCAACGAGTTGGCAGCGCCCAACGTGCTGAACTGGCCGAAGATCGTGCGCATGCCGACCAACTGCAGCGCGATGTACGGCATCGCGGCGACGACGCCCGTCAGGGCGGTTGCGATCTCGAGCGCGCGGTTACCGTAACGATCGCGAACGAAGTCGGCGCTGGTGACATAGCCGCGCGCGCGGGCCAAGCTCCAAAAGCGCGAGAGCACGATCAGCGCGATCGGATAGGCGATCGTTGCATACGGAACGGCAAAGAACCCAAGCGCGCCGACGCCGTAGACCAGCGCGGGCACCGCGATGAAGGTATACGCGGTGTAAAGATCGCCGCCGAGCAGAAACCACGACACGATCGTGCCGAAGCTGCGGCCGCCCAGCGCCCATTGCTCGAGATCTTGGAGATTCGCGCGACCCCACCGCCCGGCAACGAAGCCCAGTAGCGTGACGCCCGCGACGAGGATGCCGAGGACGATTCCGGCGCTAGACACTCTTGTCGTCGAGGGTCAGCGCCACCACGATGCCCAGCAGACCGGCGGTCGCGGGAATCCATGCCAGCTGGTACCAGTAGAAGAACGGCAGGCCGAAGAGTGCCGGTTCGGCGTGGTTATAGAGCGGAGGGATCAGCGTCCCTGCGAACGGCAAGAGAAGCAGCAGATACCAGCCGCACCGGCGCATCGAGGGGGCCGTTCTCAGCGTGGCGCGCAGCGGCCTGTTCCCCTGAGGCGCTTTAGAAAAGGGCGGCGGTGCTTGAGAAGCAAAGCAACGCTGACAAGCTTGCAACGTCGATGCCGAAAGGGGCAGAATTCATGTCCGTAACCGAACCTCCCAAAGATACGCCGTTCGGACTCGAGCCGAACGTAGCGGCTGGGCTGGCCTACCTGTTCTGCCTTCTCGGCGGAATCATCATGTTGGTGGGCGGCGGAACGAACAAATTCGTGAAATGGGCCGCCGCGCAGTCGATTACGCTGTGGGCGCTCTACTTCATCCTCGGATTCGTCTTAAGCTTCATTCACCTGTGGATACTCTATCCGATCCTTTGGATCGTCGCGCTCGTGCTCTGGATCTGGACGACGGTCACCGGATTCCAAGGCAAAGAGGTTGAGATCCCCGGCGTCGCTACGCTGGCGAAGAGCGTCTTTAAGTCCGTACTCTAAGCCGCAGTAGCGGCCGCTCGAAGAGATAAGTCACCGCCGTCGCGAGCGCGATGGCGGCCGCGAAGGCAAGTTCGGTATACCGGACTTGCCATTCCATGTCGTAGTGCGGGTCGCCGTTATACGGCGGCACGTGGCGCCAGAGCAGCTCCCGCGCGACCATCTGATGGTAGAGATACAGATTGTAGGATATCGTCGCGAGGAATCGCAGCAGCGGATTGTCCAGGACGATCTGCCACCAGCGCGGGCTAACGAGCGAACCCAGTGCCATCGCCGTAAAAGCGACGCCGAGCAGCGGCCGGTTATTGATCTGCCAAACGCTCGACCATTGCGGCGCGAAGCGGTACGCATAACAGCTCTCTAAAAGCATCCAAAGCATCGCGAACCCGCCGATGGCAACCAGCGGCCCCAACCAACGCGCCCACCTCGCCACGTGCCGCGCCCTGTCATCCTGAGCGGAGTCGAAGGACGACAGGGCGCGAGTCGAAGGACGAACCATGACAAAGAGGTACGCGCTGATCATTCCAAAGGCGAAAATGTCCAGGTAGCCCGGCAGATTCTCTTCGTACTCTCCGAATAGCGTATCGAAGCAGCAGTGCGCGAGCGCGGCGCGCCATAGGAAGGCGATCGCGACCATGCCGGCGGCCGTAATCCATGGCCGGCGTCTAAACGCCCACCAGATCAGTGGAAAGATGCAGTAGAATTCGACCTCGACCGCGAGCGTCCAGAGCACTCCGTTGATGCTGCCGTACGTCGCCGGAAACCAGGTATGAACGAAGAGCAGGTGCGTGACGATATCGGGCAGCGGTGCCGAGTCGGAATGAAGCTGCGCGTAACCGGTCGCATAGGCGATGACGATCGAGAGTACGTAGGACGGCACGATCTTGATGAAGCGGCGCCACGCGAAATGCCGCCACGACGGTTGCGGCTTTGCCGCGGCCTCGGCTACGAGGAATGGATACGAGATCACAAAGCCGCTCAGAAAGAAGAAGAGCGTGACACCCACAAAGCCGGTCGCGGGGATGAAAGCGACCGCCGGCCAGGGCGGCAGCCACGAGATCTCCCAGACGTGGTACCACAGCACGAGCAGCACGGCGAATCCGCGCAGGCCGTCTAAGACGCCGAGCCGGGGTTGTACGTGCAGCGCTCCGCTCGCGGCCACCGCCGCGTCATACGGTCTCGGCGACCAGGCACCTACCTTGTCATCCTGACGCAGGCGCGTAGCGCCGAAGTCGAAGGACCACAAATACGTGTCGCGCTGAGCGAGCGTAGCGAGTCGAATCGCTCAGGGCTGCGCTTCGCGCAAGCGGTGATGAGTGTCATGGTGAGCCCGTCACCGTGTCACCCTGAGCGGAGT
>JBAPZS010000159.1:0-3892 GCA_049285355.1 Candidatus Cybelea sp.
GCGCAGGGGAGCGTTCAACCGCCAAAGTTCATCGTGATGCGATATACCGGCGATCCGTCGAGTAAAGAGCTGTTGGCGCTCGTTGGAAAGGGTATAACGTTCGATACCGGCGGTATCTCGATCAAACCCGCCGAGCGGATGGAAGAGATGAAATACGACATGTCCGGCGGCGCCGCCGTGATCGCGGCCATGTCGGCCATCGGGAGGTTGAAGCCGAAGCTCAACGTCGTCGGCATCGTTCCCGCGACCGAGAACATGCCGGGCGGGAAGGCGACCAAACCGGGTGACATCGTGAAGGCGATGAACGGCAAAACGATCGAGGTGATCAACACCGACGCCGAGGGACGACTTATCCTAGCCGATGCACTCTCGTATGCAAATAAGCTCGGCGCGACCAAGATCGTCGATGCGGCGACCCTCACCGGCGCCTGTGTGATCGCGCTCGGCCATGCCTCCTCGGCCGCCGTCACCAATGACGACGCCTTCGGCAACGCGTTCTTAGCCGCTGCCAAGCCGACCGGCGAACGCTACTGGCAGATGCCCTACTACGAGGATTACACGCAGCAGCTCAAGAGCGACATCGCAGACTTGAAGAACATCGGCGGACGGCCGGCCGGTACGCTGACCGCTGCCGCCTTCTTGCGCGAGTTCGTGGACCGGACGCCGTGGGTGCATCTCGATGTCGCCGGCACCGCCTATCTCGATAACGACTTTCCGTGGCAAGCAAAAGGTCCGACCGGAACGCCGGTGCGCGCGTTCTTGTCGCTGGTGGAATCCTTGGCGCCGTTTGCCTTCGACTCGGCTCAGGGCGACAAAGAGGTCGCCTCCCCGAACGGCGC
The DNA here is from genome assembly GCA_049285355.1 of Candidatus Cybelea sp. GTDB lineage: Bacteria > Vulcanimicrobiota > Vulcanimicrobiia > Vulcanimicrobiales > Vulcanimicrobiaceae > Cybelea. The sequence goes on from JBAPZS010000159.1 coordinate 840, forward strand.
GAGGTCCGCGCAAGTACAAGTGTGAAGACGCACAACGGGCGCGAGAGCGCGCGTCCGTACGAGCCGGAGAAGAATCCGGCAATACGGCGCTTGACGGCGGGTGCTATCAAGCGCCGCAAGGGAAAGACGCTCTTTCCGATCGCGACGGCCTACGACGCGCCGTTCGGACAGTTCGTCGAACGCGCCGGAATCGACGTGATTCTCGTCGGCGACAGCGTCGGCAACGTCGTACTGGGCTTTGATGAGACGACGCCCGTAACGCTCGAAAGCATCGTTTATCACACGCAGGCCGTTGTGCGCGGAACGACGCGCGCGCATATCATGGCCGATATGCCGTTCGGGTCCTACCAAGTGAGCGACGAGGAGGCGCTTCGCTCCGCGATCCACCTCGTCAAAGAGGGGGGCGCCTGTTCCGTCAAGCTCGAGGGTGGCCGCGATCAGGCCAATCGCATTCGCGCGATTACGGGCTCCGGTATTCCGGTCGTCGGCCATATCGGCGTGACACCCCAAACCGCCGGGCTCGGCCCGGGCTTCAAGATGCGCACCCACCGCGACCGGTTAATCGACGATGCGTCCTCGGTCGAGGCGGCCGGCGCCTACGCCATCGTACTCGAGGTCGTCGACTACGAGATCTCGCGCGAGATCACGGCGATGCTCTCGATTCCGACGATCGGCATCGGTTCCGGCCCGCATTGCGACTCACAAGTGCTCGTGCTGCACGACATCCTGGGCATGTATCCGCATTCGCCCAGCTTTGCCAAACGTTACGCCGAAGTCGGGCAGCTTGCAACGCAAGCGCTGGAGAGCTTCGCGCAAGAGGTTCGCGAAGGCAGCTTTCCGACATAAATCGGTAATGCCCACCAGATGGCACTCAGCGGTGCTACGGTGCGTGCATGTTTGAAACCGACGACTGGTCCGATCCTCTGATTATCGCGATGCGCGCTTTCGAGCGCGTCCTTCTTGCGTGCGACGAACGCCCTCGAGCGCCTCGAGCCGGCGCCGAATGGCTCTCAGCTCCTCGATCAGCGCCAGGCCTCCCGTCGCCAAATGACCGGCGCCCGCCGGCAACGGTAACTCCTCTGCGCCCTCGGAGTTAACCGGCGCCTCGCGAACGCGCGCTCCGGCTCGTTCGAGCGCCGAAGTAACGAAGCTTTGGGCGCGCGCTCGAGCGGCCTCGCCGGACTTGCGTCCGAGCGGCCGGATCGCGACGAACATCGTCGACCTGTTGGCCTCAACTAAGAGCTGCGCTTCGTCGCGTTCGAGACCGAAGAGCGCCTCCGCAGTCGTCCCAAGCGCACGCGCGATGCGAACGACGACGCCGATCGACGGATTGAGCCGCTGACCTGCTTCGATTTTGAAAAGGGTCGGATGATTGACCTCTGCGCGACGAGCCAGCTCGTTCTGGGACCATCCGAGAGCGCGGCGCCGCGCGGTGATCTTCTTTCCCAGCGTCACGCATCTGGACTGTAGCACCACAACGGCGCGACCCTTGAACCGAACGGTCTTGCCAATCGGTTATTATCACGAGCCCGATTAAGAAAAGCCCCGATTTAGTCCAGGTCGTTGTCATCCTGAGCTCAGCCTGCCCTGAGCCCGTCGAAGGGTCGAAGGACGACAACGACCTGGGCTAAATCGGGGTTTTTCTAGGCGGGGGTGGCGTGCAGCTGAGCCTGTGCTGAGCTTGCCGAAGCATGAGCAGCGGGCACGTTCGGGTATTCGCCGATCAGACACCCCAGGCACATCTCGTCGCGCTTGCGTCCGACCGAGGCGATCAGTCCAGTGAGACTGAGATAACCCAGCGAGTCGGCGCCCGTTCTTTGCCGGATCTCGTCCACCGTATAGTTGGCGGCGATGAGCTCGTCGTAGGTTGCCATATCCACGCCGAGGTAGCACGGGTGTTTGATCGGCGGCGACGTAATCCGCAAGTGCACTTCGCGAGCGCCCGCTTCGCGAAGCAGCGCGACGATGCGCGGAGTCGTGGTTCCGCGCACGATCGAGTCATCCACGACGATCACTCGCTGACCGCTGAGATTTTCTACGACTGGGTTAAACTTCAGATGGACGCCCAGCGAACGCATCCGCTGGTCGGGGCTGATGAAGGTGCGTCCGATGTAGCGATTCTTGATCAGACCTTCGATGTACGGCAATCCGCTCTCGGTGGCGTAACCGATGCCGCCGGCAACCGCCGAATCGGGCACCGCCATCACGACGTCGGCCTCGACGGGGTGCTCGCGAGCCAACTGGCGTCCCATCTCATACCGCGCCATGTAGACCGAGCGATCATTAAGCCGCGAATCGGGGCGAGCAAAATAGATGTATTCGAACATGCACAGCGCGGGTTGTGCATCTTCCGTCGGCGTCTGATAGCTTTCCAGGCCATGGGCGCCGATCCGCACGATCTCGCCGCGTGCGATCTCGCGAACGTACTGAGCGCCGACCGTTCCGAGCGCGCACGATTCCGACGCGACCACGAATCCGCCGTCGGCAAGCTCCCCCAGGCAGAGCGGCCGCACGCCCCACGGGTCGCGAAACGCGTAGAGTTCGTCTTGGGTGCAGAGCACGATCGAGTAGGCGCCGCGAGCCCGCTCGAGCACCGATCGAATCCGATCGACCATCGAACCCTTCGACTCAACGATCAGCTTGGCCATCACTTCCGAATCGGAGGTAGCCTGCAAAACGGTGGTTGGAGAGAGCTGCTCGCGCAACTCATCCGTATTCGTCAGGTTGCCGTTATGTGCGAAGGCGAAGTCACCGAGCTCGGTTCGCTCCAGGAGCGGCTGCGCATTGACGACGATCGAAGATCCGCTCGTGGAGTAGCGAGTGTGGCCGATTGCGATATGCCCGCTCAGCTCGCTGAGGATATCTTCGTCGAAGATGGCGCCCAGCAATCCCATTTCGCGGTGAGAGCGGATCGTGCCGCCGTCCGCTGCCGCAATGCCGGCCGACTCCTGTCCGCGGTGCTGCAGGGCGTATAGCGCAAAGAACGCGAGTCGTGCTGCGTCGCGCCCCGGTGCGAAGACCCCCGTTATCCCGCACATCTCATACCATTATAC
>JBAPZS010000160.1:0-6979 GCA_049285355.1 Candidatus Cybelea sp.
GGTCTATCGCTTCGTAACCGAGCGCGATCTCATGAAGCGGTGGATGGGCGTTGAGGTGGAGATCGAGCCGAAGCCCGGCGGCATCTATCGCGTCTCATTCAGCGAAGAGGCCGCGCGCGGCAACTACGTCGAGGTGATTCCGAACCGTAAAGTCGCGTTTACGTGGGGTTATGAGAGCGCGCAGATGGGGATGGCACCGGGTTCTTCTCTCGTCGAGATTACGCTCGAGCCGCGAGCGACAGGCACGCTCGTCCGGCTGGTTCACCATCGGTTACCGAGCGACGAGGCGACGCGCGCGCACAACGAGGGCTGGCTGCATTACCTCGCGCGGTTAAAGACGGCGGCCGAGGGCGGCGATCCCGGTCCCGATCCGTTCGTGGAAGGCGGGGACTAGGTTTCACATCGGGCCGGTTCTGGGCGTTACATCGTTATGGAGCGGGCCTGCGGCTTCGACCGAAGCGATCTCTACAGCGACGAGGGGCCGCCGATCGGCGACATCTCCACCGACGCATGGGTTCTGCTTGCCCGCCCGATTTTGGACTGGGTGCTGCGGTCGAACTAAGGCCGCGGCGTGACCGCCGTCACAGGCGCTGACCGGCGGGCGTTGCGTTCCCCATGAAGACGGCGTTGTACGGGCGGATTCTTTTTGGCGCGTCGGCGGTGCTGTTTGGCGTTATCGCGCTGATGTGGCACGACGCCGACACGTGGCAGGAATTGCTGAGAATCTTGCGTCTGCCTTTCGGCAGCGTCATCGGCGACGCTCTCATGATCGTTCAAATCGCCGGTGGAATCGGCGTAATGTTCCCCCGAACCGCGCGTGTGGGGGCGACCGTTCTCGGCGTCGTCTATTCGCTTTTCTCGCTGGCCTGCATTCCCGGCATCGTCATCCACCCGGGCGTCTTCGGGGAATATGACGGCTTCTTCGAACAGTTCTGCCTGCTGTGCGGCGCGATTGCGGTGTATGCGGCAACGGAGCCGGATGCCGCGCGGCCGGCCACGCTCGGCCGAGTGGCACGCATTGGGCTCGGGCTCTGCGCCGTTTCATTCACGCTCGCGCAAGTGATCTACCTTAAGATGACCGCCGATCTGGTTCCAACGTGGATTCTGCCGAATCAGATGTTCTGGGCGATACTCACGTCGGTCGCCTTTGGTCTGGCTGCGATCGCCATCGTCATCAACGTTCAGGCGCGGCTTGCGATACGTTGGCTGACGCTAATGCTGGTGCTCTTTGGCGTGCTCGTTTGGATCCCGCTCCTAATCGCTCATCCGGAGGTGCATGGGAGCTGGTCCGAATTTGCGCTGACTGCGTTGATTGCAGGCGCTGCCTGGGTGGTGGGCAACATAACAGTGTGAAGGTATTCGCGCTGGCTCTGACGCTCGCGGGCGTTCTCCCACCCGTCGCGCCGGGCCCTACTGCGGATACAGGGGCGGTTGCCGCGGTCCGAAGTTTTTACGCGTGGGATTTCGCGCAGTCCAACGGTAACTGGACGACCCATTTCGGGCAGGCTAAAAAGTTTTTTCGGCCATCGCTCTACGCATTGCTGCAGCAATCGCTCGCGAAGCAGGCAAAGACCAACGAGGTCATCCTCGACTTCGATCCGTTCGTTAACGCGCAGTCGAACGCGAGCGCGTACGAACTGGGAACGCCCGTCGACAAGGGTTCGGTTACGTTGGTTCCGGTAACGCTGACGATCCCGCACTCGACGTCGAAGACCCATTTGACGATGGTCGTCAGCCTCGGCCCCGACGGCTATGCGATCTACGACGTCCTTTACGCCAACCCGACGTTTACTCTACGAGGCTACCTGCAAAAAGCCGTTTCTACTTCTTAAACGGTTTGCTTACCGAATCGCCGGTGAACTGCTCCGCGGTCTTTCCGGTTAGCGGATCGACGGTGTAGAGCAGATCGGCGATCTCGTCGGCGTGGTCTTCTTCGTCTTGCAGGATCTCTTCGAACATGCGCCGGCTCGTGGGGTCGGCGTGGCCGAAAAACTCGACCATGTCGTTGTAGATTTTGATGACGACGCGCTCGGCGAGCAGATCTTCGCGGAGGAGGTCGGCGAGGGTGTGCCCGCTCTCGAAGGACGAGAACGCACGCGTCGTGATGCCGTTAGGATCGAGATTCGGGACGCCGCCCAGCTGTTTGATGCGATCGGCGATGAGCTCGAGATGTTTCTCTTCGTCGAGCCAGTGCTCTTTGAAGAGATCCTGCAGTTGCTCTTGATGGATCGAGGTGGTCATGTAGTAGTGCTGTTTGTAGCGAAGCACGCAAATGATCTCCGAGGCCAGCGCGGCATTGAGCACTTCGTACACTTTTTCGAGCGGCAGCGTGTAGTAGGGCGTGACGGGCCCGTTCTCCATTTCCTGGCGGACCTTGGCTTCGATCTCTTTGACATCAGAAAAAAACGACACGGGGTTGCCTCCTGTTCCTCGTCCTCGGTAAACGGTAGGGTAAAACGCTACCACTAACGATGGGCGCGCGCAACGGTTTTACCAGAAGGGTTCGCCGACCCATGCGGCTTCGAGTTCGACCGTTCGTTCTTGCGTTAGGGTGGTGAGGCACGCGCCGCCTTCGAGGGCGCAGGCCTCTTCGCGGTAAGCGCTCCACGCGCGCTCGGCTGCTGCGAGCGCGGTTCGTTGTGAGGCGGTGAGGCGGGGCTGGTACAGATTGTAAACGCGATTCAGTTCGGCGGCCGCTTTGGGGGAGAGGGGCTGTGGGGCGGGCGCTCTTCCTGCGGTTCGGAGTGCGGTTTCGAACGCCGCGAGGCGTTGCGTTCGGGCGCGGGCGAGGCGGGTTTCGCAGTCGAGTCCGAGCTGCGGGGCGATCGTGCCGCCTTCGTACAGCGCGGAGTCGAAGGCACAGGTTTCGTCGCGCGCGTCTCCCCAGGCGCGTTGTGCGCGCTCCAAGTTTGCGGGGTTCGTACCGTTTTTCTTTAGCGCGGCGGTGAGCGCGGCGTACGTGCGATTCATTTGCGCGGTGGCGGCGTCGTCTTGTTTACTCCAGCACATCCGCATGTCGTAGGTGGTACCTTCGTTACAGGCTTGTTGGGCGGACGGCGACGGCGCGGGCGTGGCCGCGAGGCATGCGAGGGATGCGAGGGATGCGAGGAGGACGGCCGCGGTTACCGCGGCCGTTACGCGAGCGCTTCGTTCCACTCGCGAATGTACCACGCTTTAACGACGCCGTGTTCGATGAAGGGGTCGCGCTTTGCGAACGCCTCGGCGGCTTCGCGGGTGGTGAATATACCCATCGCGCCTTCACGCGGATTAGCAAATGGGCCGACCATTAGGAGGCGTCCGTCGACAGCGAACTCGCTCCACAGCGCTCGGTGTGCGGCAATATGCAGAGGCGCTTTTATCAGGACGTCGGGTGAGGATTCATAGAATAGAACGTACTTCATTTGCGCTGCGGTTCCGACGAAGGAGGCGTGGCATCCTTCGACTCCGCTCAGGATGACACCGACTCCGCTCAGGATGACACGCTCAGGATGACACGCTCAGGATGACACAGGACCGGGCACTCCGGCCGAGGTCCAGGGCGGCATCCGGCGTTATCGAGCGCGTCGGCATGGCCGCGAAGTAATTCGTAGAAGTGAGGCGCGATGGCTAAACATCGCGTCGCTAAGGTTTCAGAGATCGCGCCGGGCACTACGCGGCGCGTCGTCGTCGATTCGTGTACCCTTCTGTTGTGTAACGTCGACGGGCAAATTTTCGGCATCGAAGACGTCTGCACCCACGATGGCGGGCCGCTCGATCAGGGCGAGCTGGAGGGCGAGTGCATCGTCTGCCCGCGTCACGGCGCGACGTTCGACGTTAAAACGGGAGATGCGCTGACGCTGCCGGCCGTGATGCCGCTGATGACCTTCACGGTGACGGTGGAAGGCGACGACGTCTTCGTTGAAGTTTAGATTCGTTCTGGCCGCCCTCGCGGTCTGCGCGGCGATCGTCGCCGGATTCGTTTCGTGGGTCGCGCTCGGAATGCGCGCGCACCCGCAGGTCACGGGAACGCTCTCGGGGCTACGCGTGTATGCGCCGGTGACGATTCTGCGCGACGATCGCGGCGTTCCGCACATCGTTGCAGCGAACGATCACGATCTGTTCTTCGCGCAGGGGTACGTCGAGGCATCGGACCGGCTCTTTCAGATGGATTTGCTGCGGCGACACATGTTCGGCGATTTGGCGGAGGTGTTCGGGCGGGCGGCGCTGGAGGCGGACGAACGCGCGCGCGACGTTCCAATTCGCGCGATCGTGCAGGCGCAGTGGCTACGATTGGACGCTCCGTCGCGCGAGGTGCTCGGTGCGTTTAGCGACGGCGTGAACGCCGCGATGGCGCGCGAGCCGCTGCCCGTCGAGTTTCGAATGCTTGCGTTTCGGCCGCGCGCTTGGACGCCACAGGATTCGCTCGCCGTCGGCATGGCGACGGTGCTCGATCTCACCGACGATTGGGACGACATCGAGCCGCGCGATGCGGCATACCGGCGGGGCGGCTTGCGATTGTTTAACGAGCTGTTCCCGTTTACCGATCCATGTTACGAGGCGCCGGTTATGACGGGGCTATCGGGAATCGGCCCCGGTGACGCGTGCCGCCGCAGGGGGTCCGCGGCGGCCCTGTTGCGGGAGATGACGGGCTCACGGGGCGTGCTTGGGAGCAACGAGTGGGCGTCGGGTGCCGGGCATGCTCTGCTGGGGCACGCGTTGTTGGCCAACGATCCGCATCTTTCGCTGCGCATGCCGGGGGTGTGGTATCTCGTTGACTTGCGCGATCGCAACTATCACGTTACAGGGGCGTCGCTACCGGGTGTGCCGGGGGTCGTACTCGGACACAACGCGCACGTCGCGTGGGGTGCGACGAACGGCACCGTTGCGTCGCTCTCGGTTTTCGTTCCGCCCCCGCAGTTGGATCCGGCGGGCTGGCAGACCGAGAAGTTCGGCGTGCGGTTCGGTGCGACGGTGAGCGCGCGGTACTATCGCACGCGCGACACGTTCGGCGTGACGACGAAGAGTGGGCGATTCCTCTTGGTGCGGTGGGACGCATATACTCATCCGCTTTCCCCGGCGCAGACGTTTCTCTCGCTGGATAGCGCGCCTTCGATTGAGGGGGCAACCGCGGCGCTCGCAGTCTTTCCGGGGCCGACGCAAAACTTCGTGCTCGCCGATACGACGGGGCGCGTTGCGTACGTCTTGGCGGGGCGGATTCCAAACGATCCGGTGCGCGCGCGATGGTTTCATCCGCCTGGCGACTTGAGCGTTCGATATGGCATCATTCCGTTTAATGCGTTGCCGAAAGTTGCGCCGTCGCGCAACGCGATCGTGTGGACGGCGAACAATAACATGTACGGACGCGGGTATTCGCTGCCGCTGAGTCCGCAGTTCGCGCCGCCGTATCGCGCGTATCGGATCGCGCAGCTGTTGCGGACGCGCCCGAAGTACGACGTGCCCTTCTTTAGGCTCATGCAGATGGACGTGGTGTCGCTGCCCGAGCGCGCGTTGGCGCGGGCATTTGGCTTTTCGTGGGACGGCCGGATGGCGGGCTCGTCGTCGTTTGCGACCGCCGTCGAAGCGTTGCGCGTCCGGTTGACGGAGCAACGCACGGGGCGGATGTCGTCGGTCCTGGCGCGCGGTTCGCAATGGCGCTCGGTAGTGAATCCCGATACCGTGCGGTCGTCGGTGCCGTGGAGCATCGCCGGCGCCGATCCGGTGCCGCACGCACTTGCGTCGCTCGGCATCGATTTTCTCGACGGCGTAACGCTGCCGGGAAACGGCGACGCCTTCACGCTGCACATGCAGTCGCCGGGCTTCTCGCAGAGTTTTCGCGCGGTGTGGGACGTCGGCGATTGGGATGACGGCGGCATCACTTTACCGCAGGGCGAGTCGGGCGAACCGGGTTCCGATCACTACACCGATCAAGTCGTTGCGTGGGTCCGTGGGCGATTGTGGCCGCTCCCGTTTAGCGATGCGGCCGTCGCGCGCACGGCCGTCGATCGCGAGACGTTGCAGCCGTAGCCTGAGAGGTTTTTGTGGAGCCGACGGCCGGAATTGAACCGGCGACCTATAGTTTACGAAACTATTGCTCTACCAGCTGAGCTACGTCGGCATTGAAAACGCGGCTATAAAAACGCTGGCCGGTCGGCGCTCTTCCACGGCGACTTGCGCGCCCCTTCCGCGAGCGACGGCCTCTTCAGGTAGCGTCGTGAAACGTACCTCGCCTCGCCCGCTCGTCGAGCTCGAGGTCATCCAAGAAATAATAGACGATTTTCCGATCGTCGAAGCCCACCTTGGCAAGCGAACGTCCACCGATCTCGACGACCTCGTGGATGTGGCCGGTGCGCCCCGCGTACGTATAGTTAATCTCGCTATAGTTCGGATCGCCGGGCTTTGGGCGGGGCGTGGCCTTGACGCCGCGCAGGGGCGTCCGATGCCGGTGCATGGAGGCGAGGTTCGACGAGGTCGTTTTAGAAGCATCGTTTATGATTATCGAGTATCGAGGCAAAGTACCGCAGGTAGCGGGGTCGGCTTTCGTGGCACCCACCGCCGTGTTGATCGGCGACGTTGTGGTCGGGGAGCAGTCGAGCATCTGGTTCGGGGCGGTTCTGCGAGGTGACAACGGACCGATTCGAATCGGCGCGCGCACGTCGATCCAGGACAACGCCGTCGTTCACGTGAGCGAAGGCGGCAGTACGACGGTGGGAGACGACGTGACCGTTGGACACGGCGCCGTGATGGAAGATTGCACGATCGAGCGTAACGCTCTGATCGGCAGCCACGCGACCCTGCTCAACGGGTGTACGATCGGAGAGGGCACCCTGGTCGCGGCGGGGAGCGTTGTCGCGCAAAAGGCGACGATTCCAGCGCGCGTCGTTGCCGCGGGCGCACCGGCCGTCGTTAAGAAGGCGCTCGAAGGTGAGGCCGCTACCTGGATCGAGGTCGCGGCCAAGGAGTACGTCGCGCTCTCGCGGCTCTACCTCGCACAGAGCATCGG
>JBAPZS010000161.1:0-4069 GCA_049285355.1 Candidatus Cybelea sp.
GAATTCCGTTGGGATCTTCTACGAATGCGATCGCGCGCGTTCCGCTCGGCGACTTGTACACGTCCTTGAGGATCTTCACGCCGCTTGCGCGCAAGGTGTCGACGTACGCGCGCAGGTCGCCGTCCGACTCGATCGCGAGGTGCTCGTAGCGATTACCCAGCGCGTACGGCGGATGCTCCTCGAGATCGTAAACCAACTCGATGTATGCGCTCCAATCGCGGCCGACGAACGCCATATCCGCGTTACCGGGATAATGGAACGGGCCGTCAAGCAGCTTCAATCCGAGCTTCTTGGTGTAGAAGTCGATCGATTCGTCCATGTCGTTGACGAAGATCGACGTGTGCAGAAAACGCGGCATTTTCCCTCCCCTAGTGCAGGAAGTAGCGGTAGCTCGAGAAGACCAAGGCGACGCCGAGGCGGTCGGCCGCCGCGATGACCTCGTCATCGCGAACGGAGCCGCCCGGTGCGATGATCGCGCTGCAACCGCCCGCGGCCGCGGCCTCTAATCCGTCGGCAAACGGAAAGAATCCGTCGCTCGCGCAGGACGCATCGCGTGCGTGCTCGCCCGCTCGGTGGCAGGCTATCTTCACGGCGCTGACGCGGTTCGTCTGGCCCGCGCAGATCCCGCGCGTCGTACCGCCGTTTGCGATCACGATACCGTTGCTCTTCACGTGCCGAACGACATCCCACGCAAAAGCGAGGTCGTGCCACTGCTGCGCGCTCGGTTGCCGGCGGCTTACGACGCGCCAATCCTCCGCCGGCGCGTTGGGGTCGTCGTTCTCCGCCAAAACGCCGCCGAGCGCGCTTCGCAGGCGCAGCTCGTGTGCCAGCTCGTCGGGAAGCGTTCGTACAAATCGCATGATCCGAAGATTCCTCTTCCGTTCGAGCATGCGCAGCGCGTCCGGTTCGAAGTCCGGCGCGGCCACGATCTCGAGAAAGTATTCGCCGAGCGATTCGGCCGCTTCCACATCGATTGGGGCATCGGCCGCAACGACGCCGCCGTAGGCCGAGACCGGATCGGCCTCAAGCGCTTCACTCACCGCTAGACCGACGCTCGACCGTTGCGCAACGCCGCAGGGAATCGTGTGTTTGACGACGGCCGCGCGGATGAACCGTTCCCGGTCGCTGCCGAACTCGGCGCCGATCGGCGCGCGGGAGAGCAGACGCAGCGTGGCGTCGAGATCGAGCAAGTTATTATAGGAGAGTGCCTTTCCGTGCAGCTGTTCGGGCAGGCGTTCCGGCCGGTCCAGATAGAAGGCGGCGCGCTCTTGCGGATTCGTGCCGTAGCGCAGTTGTTTAGCCAGAGGCAGCGTTAAGGCGAGCGCGCCGGGCAACTCGCTCGGCAAGACTTCGCCGGCCGCGGCCAGATAGTGCGAGATCGCGACGTCGTACTCCGCCGTTCGTTCGAACGCGGCGATCGCAAACTTGCGCCGCATCGCAAGCGGTACACTTCCCGACTCTATCGCCGCACGGTACTCGGCGTACTGTGACGGATGCGTCAATACGGCAACGTGCCCGAAGTTCTTGGCCGCGGCCCTCAACAAGGCGACGCCGCCGATGTCGATCTGTTCGATCGCCTCGTTCACGGTCGCGCCCGGGCGCGCAACCGTCGCCTCAAAGGGATAGAGGCTCACGACGACCGCAACGATCTCGGGGAGGGCGTACTTTTGTGCCTGCCTGCGATGCTCCGAATCGTCGCGATCGTAAAGTATCGCGCCGAAGACTTTGGGATGCAAGGTCTTAACGCGTCCGCCGAAGAGCGCCGGAAACCCGGTGAACTCCTCGATGTCTCGCGCCTCGATCCCGTGGTCCACCAGATATGCGCGCGTCCCGCCGGTGGCATAGATCTCGGCGCCGCCGCGCGCGAGTGCCGCCGCCAGCTCTGGTGAACCGGATTTATCGGAGAGCGAGAAGAGCGCCGCGCGCCGCGTTTGGCCCGCCGGAGCGTCAGGCAACCGACATCTCCGTTTGCGATGCGAGCTCCGCCGAGACGACCGCGCTTATGCCGGCTTCGGTGGTCGTGACCCCGTACAGGCGATCCGCGCTCTCCATCGTCTTCTTATTGTGCGTAACGATGAGCATCTGAGACTTCACGGCAAACTCGCGAACCATCGCAGCGAATCGTTCGATATTCGCATCGTCGAGTGCCGCATCGACCTCGTCGAGCAGGTAGAACGGTGCCGGCTTTGTCTCGATCAGCGCAAAGATGAGCGCGGCTGCGGTCATCGCGCGTTCCCCGCCCGAGAGCGCCGCGAGCGGCATCTGCTTCTTCCCCGGCGGCTGCACGGCGATTTCGATCCCGGTTTCGGCGAGGTTCTCCGGCTCGGTTTGCCACATCTTCGCATTGCCGCCCGCAAAGAGCCGAGCATACGTCGAAGAGAATGCCTCCGCCACGCGCTCGAACGTCGCGTTGAACTGAACCTGACTCTCGCGCTCGATCTCCTTAATCGATTCGAGCAAGGTCATTCGCGCTTGCGCGAGATCGTCGAGTTGGGCTCGAAGAAACGCCTCGCGTTCCGCGACCTCATCGCGCTCGGCTTGCGCGTTGAGATTGACGTTAGACTCCAAGCGCGCGAGCTCGTCGCGCAGCCGCGGCAGCTCGTCCACGATCGAATCGAGCTCGTCCCGATAGCGTGTCTCCACGTCGGCGCACTCTTGCGTAGTAGCCGGATGCTGCGCGAACTGTGAAACCAGCATGCCGAGCTCGGCCTCAATCTGCGCCAGCCGAGTCCGGTCGCGTTCGCCCCCCGCCGCCTCTTCGCGCTCTTGCTGCTCGGCCGATCGCATCTCCGATTCGACGCGAACCTGTTCGGCCGCGAGTTCTTCGCGCTGGCCGCGCGCCGCCTCTAGCCGCCCATCGAGCGCGGTCACACCACGCTTCAAGCCCTCGAGGTGGGCGTGCGCCGCGCGAGTCTCTTCCATCAGCGAGGCCACTTCGGCAAGCGTTCGCTCTCGCGCCGAGCCGGCACGGGCGCTATCCTGATCGAGCATTCCAAGCCGCGCTTTTGCGGCGTCGCGCTCGGCCGTCAGCGCGGCAGTTCGTTCGCGAAGATCCGCGGCCTTGCCGCTCGCCGCGCCCTGATCGCTCTGCGCTGCCGCAATCTCCGCTCGCACGCGCGCCAGCTCGTTTTCGAGCCGAAGACGATCTTCGTCGCTTTGTTGCGCCTCCGGATCGGCGCGCTCGTATTCGCGCCCGAGCTCGAGAGAATGAACGACGCGCTCGTGTAACGCAGTCAAGGCGGCACGCGCCGTCTCGAGCTCGGCCTGGGTGCGCTCTACATCCACATCGAGCCCCGCCGTCTGCATTCGCAAACCGACGAGCTTCGATTCGGATTGGGCTTGACGCGCGCGCGCGGCATCGCGCGCTGCGATGGCGGCCTGCGCGCGAAGATGAGCGGCTCGGGCGGCCTGGTCCGCTTCGTCGAGCCGCAACCGCATGCCGACCAGTGCGTCTCGCAGATTTTGAGCGACGAACCGCCGGGAGATGATCGAGCGCTCCCGTGCAAATCGTCCGCCGGTTATCGCACCGCCGCCGGTGATCTGCTCGCCGGTCAGCGTCACGATCGTATCGCGCACGCCGCGCTTGCGAACGAGTTCGATCCCCGTCGCGAGCCGATCGACGATCAGGACGTTGCCGACCAAGAAGTTGACGATGCCGGCATAGCGCGGTGCCGTCTCTAGCAGCGTGTGTGCGTAGCCGAGCACTCCCCCAATCGCGGCCAGCTCCGGCTCCAGCGTCCGTCCTCGGCGATCGGACAGCGTATCCAACGGCAAGAAGGTCGCGCGGCCCGCCTCTTTGTGATTGAGAAACTCGACACATCGCTCGGCGTCGTCGGAGGTCGCCGTGACGACATTGGACAGGCGAGCCCCGAAAGCGATGTCCATCGCGCGTGCGAAACGCTCCTGAGTCGTAATGAGGTTCGAAACGATACCCTCGATGCCGCCGAGCTCTCCGCGTTGCCACGCGTCGACGATCGCCCTCGTTCCGGGAACGTGCCCCTCGAGCGAGTTCTCCAACTCTTCGATCGTATGCAGGCGCGACTCGGCCGCTTTGACCTCCGCCGTCTGA
>JBAPZS010000162.1:0-3735 GCA_049285355.1 Candidatus Cybelea sp.
AACGCGGTTAATGCTCGGCGTCCCGCGCGACTCAAACGGTCTGCCAATCGCACGATAAAGAAGAAGCCCCGCTGTCACCCTGAGCCTTGTCATCCTGAGCTTGTCGAAGGACGAAGGGCGAAGGGGACAACGGAGCTTCTTGGTTTTGACTCGTCTAGTTCGTTTTACCCGATTTGTTAACTACCCACGCGGTGGTTTGCCGCCGTTGCTGTTGCTGGGTGGCTTACCCTGCATGTTACCACCCTGCGGTTTCGGTTGACCGCCAGGCGGCTTTTGACCCTGCGGGTGCTGGCCGCCCTGCATCTGACCGCCTTGGTGGTGCTGACCTTGGGGCGGCTGCTGCGCGTGATGCTGCGTTCCGCCTTGGTGACTGGTGGGCTTATTCTGCGTTGCCGGCTTGCCTTGCGTGGCCGGTTTGCTCTGCGACGCAGGTTTGTTTTGCGTCGCGGGCTTGCCCTGTGTCGCCGGCTTACCCTGCGTCGCCGGCTTACCCTGCGTCGCCGGCTTATTCTGCGTCGTCGGCGCGTTGTTTTGCTTGCCGTTGTTGAACGTCTTATAGTTCTTCTGCGCGGTCTGCTTGTCGGAAGACGTGACCGGCGCGCTGTGCGGCGGCTTGTTGGTGTTGCTGAACGGCTTCTGCGAGCTCGTCAGCGCCGGCTTGCCCTTGTTCACCGAGGCCAACTGATTGCGGTCTTGACCGGCGAGCTGCGCCTGATTCTTCTGCGAGGTCGTCGGCGCTTTGCCGGTCTGGCGCGCATTGATCTGCCCCGAGGTCGGCTTGACGGTCGTTCCGCCTTTGCCGCCGTTGTAGCTGACGTTGGAGTGATTGTAGACGTTGCCGTTATTCACGTAGGTCTTGTTGACGTACGTGTTGTTAATGTTCGTCCGGTTGACGTTGGCGACTGCGGTGTTGTAGGCGAAACCATTTGCGCCCCAAGTACCGCCATAGAAGCCGGTACCGACGTAGCCGCCTCCGTAGTTAACGCCGCCGTAAAAACCGACGCTGGCTCCCCAGTAGCCGCCGTTCCAGCCGTAGGCACCGCCCGTCGCGCCCCAGTAGCCCGGGGTCCAATACAACCCCACGGACGGCGGGGCGACCCAGACGCCGGGGACCCAATAGTAACCGGCCGAACCCCAGCCCCAGTAGCCCGGGGTCCATTGGTAGTTCGGATACGGAGCCGGTGGCTGTGAGTAGACCGGGATCGGCGGCGGCGGCGAGCCTACCGTGAAGCCGACGCCGACGCTAAGCTGTGCCGGCGCGGCCAGCGGAAATGCGGCGATGAGCGCTGCCGCGATGATTGCGGGAAAAGATCGTAAGATTCGCACGAGACCTCCTTTGGAGCTATTAATGCCCCAATTATAGCCCAGAGGCCGCCTCCCTTTGGTACTTTACGAGCAAGCAGAGAGCGGTTTCACCCGATTCTTACCCCTTAATCAGGCTCTTCCAACTTGCGCCTCATCTGTCACTCACATCACATTCCATCCATCTAACGTAAGCTTCGCGGCCACCGCCGGCTGGTAGGATCCCGTGCATGTTCGATTTGGGTGGTTCCTTGCAAGACGCGCTCGCCGTAGGCCACAGGCGCCTGGCGGCAGCACAGGGGGCGGTCGCGCGCGCTAACTCCGGCAAAGAAGCGGGACGGAGCGCCGATGCCGCGATGGCGCAGACTGCCGCGGCCGCGATCTTCTGCGAGGCATTGCTGGCCGCAGAACACGCGCGCTTTGAAGAGATCAAGACGGTCACGAGATGACTATCGATTTGCTCGACGCGGCGGCTAGCGGGATGGACGCCCAACGAGCGGCGCTCGACGTTGCCGCTCGTAACGTGGCGGCTGCGGAAGCGGCCGGCCCGAATGGTGCGTACCCCCGCATGATTCCCGAGTTCCGCGTCGTCGATTCAGACGACGGCGATGCGCAGGTCGAGTTCGCCGGAACCAGCACCGAGCGCGGCACTAACGTAGACATCTTGTCCGAGATGATCGCCGTAATGAACGCCTCGCGCGCGTATGAATCAGATGCCTCTATCTTCGACGTCGGCAAGACGCTCGCCGAAAAGACGATTGATTTGGAGCGGCTATGAGAATCGAGGCAATAGTGCCGGATACGGCGCCTCTTTCGGCATCCGACGGTGGCACGGGCAGCTTCTCTCGGGCTCTCGACGCGTTTGCGGACGCCCTACGTAATGCAAGCGGCGCCGAAGACGCCTTCGCCGCAGGCAGCGGAACGCTGCAGCAAGCCGTTTACGAACGCACCCGAGCCGACGTCGCTCTTTCGGTGGCGACGGCAACGGCGCAGCGACTCGTGCAGTCGCTGCAAGCCGTACTAAACATGCAAGTCTAAAACGATGCTGGTGCTAACGCAGCTGTTGGCTCGGTGGAATGCGCTCTCTCGGGCCGCTCGTGCCGTTGCAGGCACCACGGCTCTTGCGGCGATCGTCGTTTTGGGTGCGGTGACGATCTTGACGCATCCGCCGCGCGTTCCGCTTTTTTCCGCGCCCTTACATCCCGAGCAGTTAACCGAAGTCGAAGAGCGGCTCGCTGGCTGGAACGTTAGCTTCACTCCAACTGCAGACAACGTCATCGTCGATGCCGGCCGTCGCAACGATCTGCTGCTGCGCCTCTCGCTTGCGGACGTCCCGCATCCACACTTGTCGAGCACTGGCGAAGCTCTAGCATCGATCGGTGCCCTAACGCCGCAGACCGTGATCGAAGCCCAGACGCGAGCCGGTCTGGCCGGCGACATTGAGGCGGGCTTACGGGGCATCGAGGGCGTCGATGACGCCCGCGTCATCGTGGCGCCTGCGAAAGCGCCGGAGTTTGCCGATGAGACGGTGCACGACGCGAGTGCCAGCGTTCGCCTACGACTCCGCAGCGGCGCGCATCTTTCGCGCGAGACCATCGATGGTATTCGAAGATTCGTAGCCGCGAGCGTGCCCGAACTACAACCCGGTCACGTTACGATTTTGGACGACCGCGGCGTCGCCCTCGGGGAGGCTAGCGCGCCTAACGGCGATGCCGGCGAGCTCCAAGCCTCGCTGCAATCCGCCCTCGATGCAGCCTTTGGCGACGGCGTTACGATCGTCCGGGTGCGTGCGGAATATGCCGCCGAACGTTTGTCCGAAAAGGACGTGCGCCGGTCGCCGCTCGGTGCGGCGGCGATAGCGGGCACGAGACGAAGCGAGAGCTACGACGGCTCGGGCAAGCGGTATCGCAGGCTTGAAGAGGCGCAAGACCGGGGGAGCGAGACGCACGAGCTTCTGTCGGAGGTACAGGCCGGTGGATTAAAGCGGCTCTCGACTGCCGTTTTCGTGGACGAGAATCGCTCCCTCGACTTGGCAAAGGTTCGCGAACTCGCAGCGGCCACTATCGGCTACGATCCGCGGCGCGGTGACGTCCTCGCCGTCGAGTCGGTCGATTTTCATAGCACGCCGCCGCAACGCAAGGACGCATGGTGGCTGCTCTACGGCGCGATTATGTCTCTAGCCCCGGCGGTAATCCTTACGGTCGGCATGATCGTTTGCGTGCGGCTCGCGATGCCATCGCTTTCGCCACTTGTCCAGTCGCTACTCGAGCGCGCCGCGCTCGATCGAGCATCCAAAGCCGCGAGCGGAATTGCACCGGCGCGGGTGCGCAGCATGTTAGAGCAGGAACCGCCGCACGCGGCCGCGGCAATCATCAGCGCGCTTCCTGCGGCCACGGCGACCGCTGTCCTAGAGCTCTACCCGCCGCACGAGCG
>JBAPZS010000163.1:0-6625 GCA_049285355.1 Candidatus Cybelea sp.
CAGCCAAGGCGCGCGCGCACATCGATAGCGGTGGGGCGAAAAAAGTCATCATCTCGGCGCCGGCGAACGGCGAAGATATAACGATCGTGCTCGGCGTCAACGACCGCAACTACGATCCGGAGCGGCATAACGTTATCTCGAACGCCTCGTGCACGACCAACTGCCTGGCGACTGCCGTAAAACCGGTCGTCGACGAACTCGGGTGGGTCAAAGGCTTCATGACCACGATCCACTCCTACACCAACGACCAGAACGTGCTCGACGGACCGCACCGGGATCTGCGCCGCGCACGCAACGCGGCAACGAACATCATTCCGACCTCGACGGGCGCTGCCAAAGCGCTGTATCTGACGATTCCGGAGGTCGAGGGCACCTTCGACGGCTTCTCGCTGCGCGTGCCGACGCCGACGGTCTCGATGATCTATCTGGTCGCGCAGACGAAACGCGCCACGACGAAGGACGAACTAAACGCGTTGCTGCGTCGCGCCGCGGAGGGCGAGTTGAGCAAGTACGTCGCGTATACCGAAGAGGAGCTGGTTTCGAGCGATTTCAAGAAGAATCCGTACAGCTCGATCGTCGACGCCAAGCTCAGCAACGCCAACGGTGACCTCATTCAGATCGCCGCGTGGTATGACAACGAATGGGGCTACTCATGCCGTCTAGCGGAGCTGACGGCGATGGTCGGTTCGAAGATTCCAGCCAAAACTTAGTGCGGCTTCTCCAGGAGCTGGACGTTCGCGGCAAGCGCGTTCTGGTGCGCGAGGACTTAAACGTTCCGTTTCTCGCCGGGTCCGACGGCGGCGCGCCGCAGATCGCCGACTACTCGCGGATCGATGCAGCCTTGCCGACGTTGCGCTGGCTGCACGAGCAGGGAGCGCGAACGATCGTGCTCTCGCATCTCGGGCGCCCAAACGGCAAGCCCGACCCGCAACTGTCGCTGCGCCCGGTCGCGCAAGCGCTTGCGCAGCGCCTGGGTCTGCCCGTCGCCTTCGCCGCCGCCAGCGTCGGCGAACTCGCGGAGCGCGCAGTCGCACGGTTGCGCGACGGCGAGATTCTGCTGCTCGAAAATCTCCGCTTTCATCCGGAAGAGGAGCACAACGATCCCGCGTTCGCGGCGCAGCTGGCAAAGCTCGGCGACCTCTACGTCAATGACGCGTTTGCCACCGCGCACCGCGCGCACGCCTCGACCGAGGGGGTCGCGCATCTGCTTCCGAGCGCCGCGGGACTGCTGATGGAGGCGGAGCTGTCGGCGCTCTCGCGCCTCACCGATCATCCGGTTAAGCCATTCGTCTGCGTCGTCGGCGGAGCGAAGATCAAAGACAAGATCGCTATGCTGGAGCGCTTGAGCGAGCTGGTCGATGCCTTTTGCATCGGCGGCGGTATGGCGAATACGCTGCTGGCCGCCACGGGCGTCGAGGTCGGAACGTCGTTGCGGGACGCCGATCTCGCGCCGGCGCGCCGCATTCTCGCGGTAACAAAGCAGCGTAACGTCGCCTTAGCGCTGCCGACCGACGCCGTCGTCGCACCGGCCGTCGATGCGGAGGATCGCGCGAAGGTCATCCCAATCGGCCAAGTGGGTGATGAGATGATCCTCGACATTGGGCCCGCCACCGCGCGCGCATATGCGACCACGATCGAAGGCGCGAAGACGATCGTCTTCAACGGGCCGATGGGCGTCTACGAGCGGCCGGCGTATCGCGCGGGAACGCAGGTTGTCGGCGAGGCGATCGCCGCAGCGACCGCGGCCGGCGCGACAAGCGTCGTCGGCGGGGGCGACGCTGCGGCGGCCGCGCATATGCTCGGCTTCGCCTCAAAGGTGACGTACGTCTCGACCGGCGGCGGCGCGACGCTAGAGTTTCTAGAGGGCAAGCCGTTGCCCGGAGTCGTCGCGCTTGAACGGTAATCGCGCAACGATTCTGGCCGGAAACTGGAAGATGCATAAGACCGCGGCCGAGACGGCCGCGTTCTTCGACGCGTTTCTCCCGAAACTCGCCGGCGTTTCCGAGCAGATCGAGATCGTGGTCGCACCGCCGTTCACGTCGCTGCCGCTGGCCCGCAAGCGCGTGCGCGGCACGCGCGTGCGGCTCGGCGCGCAGACGATGCACTGGGAGCTGCAAGGACCCTTCACAGGAGAGGTCAGCGCGCCGATGCTGCGTGAGCTGGGCGTCACGCACGTCATTCTCGGACACTCCGAACGCCGCGCCTACTGCGACGAGACGGATCGCACCGTAAACTTGAAAGTGCACACCGCACTCGCGCAGGGGCTCACCCCGATCGTTGCCGTCGGCGAGACGCTTAGCGAGCGCGAGGCCGGCGCAACCGACGAGCGCGTTACGTCGCAGACGCACGCGGCGTTTCGAGGCGTCGCGCCCGGCGAATTGGCACGGGTCGTCATTGCGTACGAGCCGATCTGGGCGATCGGTACCGGCCGGAATTGCGATTCGGAGGATGCCGCGCGGGTGATGGGGACGATTCGCCGGTCGCTGGAGGGCTTGGACGCAACGCCGATTCTGTATGGCGGAAGCATGACGGCGGAGAACGTCGCGGCCTACTTGGTGCACTCCGATATCGACGGTGGACTGATCGGCGGCGCGTCGCTGGATCCGGTAAACTTCGCCTCGCTCATAGAACGAGCCGTGCCATCATAAAGTATCGGCCCGTCGTTCTGGCGGTGCTCGACGGCTGGGGATGTCGCGACGAGACGCACGGCAACGCGATCGCCGCGGCCGAGCTGCCGCACTGGCGCGCGCTCTTCGAACGCTATCCGCACACGCTGCTCCAGGCCTCGGGCGAGGCGGTGGGGCTTCCGCGCGGCGTCATGGGCAACAGCGAGGTCGGGCATATGAACCTCGGCAGCGGGCGCGTCGTGCCACAGGGCGTGACGCTGATCGATGCGGAGATCGCCTCGGGCGAGTTTGCCAAGAACGCGACGCTGAAGGCGGCGATCGCGCACGCCGCGCGCAACGGCGGAACGCTGCATTTGATGGGACTGCTCTCCGACGGGCAGGTGCATAGTTCGATTAACCACCTCTTTGCGCTGATCGACGCCGCAGTCGCCGCCGACGTGCCGATTGCGGTGCACTGCTTTCTCGACGGACGCGACACGCCGCCGCGCTCGGCGCTTGCGTACGTCGATCAACTCGAGAACAAACTCGCGGCAGCCGGCTGTCGCGGCACGATCGCGAGCGTGACGGGCCGCTACTATGCGATGGATCGCGACCGGCGCTGGGAGCGCACGCAACTCGCCTACGATCTGCTCGCCAACGGACGCGCGGCACACCGCGCCGGCGACGCGCGCCGCGCCGTCGGAGACGGCTATGCTCGCGGCGAAGACGATGAGTTCGTCCTGCCGACGATCGTCGGGGAGCCGCGAGCGATCGAGGATGGCGACGCGTTCGTCTTCTTCAACTTTCGCCCCGACCGCGCGCGGCAGCTGACGACCGCCTTCAACGCCGGGACGTCGATCTATTTCCACGATGCGTTCGAGGCATTTAGGCCCAAGCGGTATCGCGATCCGCTCTTCGCGACGATGACCAAGTACGATGAGAATTACACCAATCCGGTGCTCTTCGGCCCGCGCCCGCAGCCCGACACCTTCGGCGAGGTGCTCGCGCGTGCGGGTCTGCACCAGCTGCGACTGGCGGAGACCGAAAAGTACGCCCACGTCACGTACTTTTTTAACGGCGGCCGCGAGGAACGTTTCGAGGGCGAAGATCGCGAGCTCATACCATCGGACCGCTCGGTGCCGACGTACGATCTTAGGCCGGCGATGCGCGCGTGCGAGATAACTGCGGCGGCGATCGCGGCAATCGAGAGCGACCGTTACGACGCGATCGTGATGAACTACGCCAACGCCGATATGGTCGGACACACCGGCAAATGGGAACCGACGGTCGCCGCGGTGGGGATACTCGACGAATGTTTGGGCAGGCTGGCGGAGGCGACGCTGCAGGCAGGCGGTCTGCTTGCCATCACCGCCGACCACGGCAACGCCGAAGAGATGCTCGACGCGCAGAATAATCCGGTCACGGCACACACAACCAATCCGGTGCCGTTCGTTCTGGTCGCTAAAGACTTGCACGGAAGCCTGGCAAGTGACGGAAAACTCGGTGACGTCGCACCCACACTCCTGACGATTATGGCGCTGCCGATTCCGCAAAAGATGACCGGATCAAATCTTTTCACTCCATCACCGGCGTAAAATTCATAGAACTCCCAGGCACGCCTGGGGAACCTTTCAGGAACGTGTGAGAGCATCGTGGGGACAGCTCGAAGGGAGATTTTCACGATGGAACTCCACCGCAGAGAGATTCACGACGTTTTAGCCGTCAGCGCGGGACTGATCTACTTCGTCTTCATCGGCCTGGGAATGGTCGCGCTCGCGCTCGCAGCACACCTGCATTAGCTCCATGACGGAGAGTTTACGGAACACGATAGCAACCGCTCGCATCCACCTGAACGCGCCGGTTGGCCACCACGATCGAACGAATTCGATGATCCCAAAACGACAGCACCGCAATGACGACGGGCCGCAGTTTGGCGATAAGGTCGCGCGCCCGCTGTGAGACCGCAACGGCATCCCTCACCCAACGCGGATGGTCGTGCGGCAGCAGCGCAGTCTCGAGCTCCGCCTCCGCAACGGCGGGAACGATCGCCTCGGAGCGGCCGGTTTCTAGACCGGCCGCCAGCGCGCTTTGCGGCTCCTCGAACTCAATACGGCGCAAACGTCTCTCGCTTCAGCTTGGCGAGCGCGCTCAGGTGCAGCTGCGAGACGCGCTGCGGTGAGATCGCCAGACTCTTCCCAACGGTGCGCAACGAGGTGCCTTTGAAGTAGTGCAGCAGCACGACGTCGCGTTGGCGGTGCGGCAGCCGCTCGATCTGTGCCGCGAGGTGCGCACTCTCGGAGCGCAACTCTACGATCTGCGCCGGATCGCCGCTCCAGTCGCTCGCAAGCGACTCGCCCAGCGGCAGCGGTGCGTCGAGCGAGAGCGGTTGACCGCGATAGGCGGCGGTCACCGCGCGCCGATAGCCCGGACAGTGCCGCTCCATCTCGTTTGGCGTCGGGACCGCGCCGATTGAGGCGGCAAGGGTATAGCGCACGTTCTCGCCGTCGCGCACGATCCGCCGCGCACGCTCCGAGACCGGATCCATCCGCCGGATACCGTTGAGCATCGCGCCGACGATGAGCCGCCGCGCGTAGTCGTCGAGCTGCGGCCCGCGCTGCGGATCGAAGGAATCGACGGCCCGGATCAATCCGACCGATCCGTCGCCGACCAGATCGTCGAGATCGAACGTCGGCACGAGCCGCTTTAAGCGGCGTGCGAGCTTCTTTACCATCGGCAGCAAGGCGCGAATCTGCTCGTCGCGATCGGGCGCCTTCATCGCCGGCCTTCCAACTGCGTCGCGATCAGCGCGGCAAAGCCCGCGCGGTCGTGGCGAGCGATCTCCTGGGCTAGGAGGTCCAGCTCGTAGTCGCCGAGCGTGCCGGCGCCGGCGATCATCGGACGAAGCATCGGCACGAAAAGCATCGCTTCGAGCATCTCACCGGCCCGGCGCGCGGCGACGCTATCCACGCTGCAGATTATTGGCGATGCGCAGCATCTCGTCGGCAGCCTGCACGCCTTTGGCGTTTGCCTCGTAGGCGCGCTGCGCGACGAGAATCTGCATCATCGCATCGATGATCGTGACGTTTGATTCTTCGAGCATGCCGAAGTGCAGCTTCGGGCCGTCGGGCCGGCCCGGGAGGGCGTCGTGCGGTTTGCCGGATTGCGGGGTCGCCTCGAAGATGGCGCCGTCGAGCGCACGCAATCGCTCGGGTGCGGCAAACTCCGCGAGACGAATATGCCCCAGCGTACGCGTGCCGCCGGCAAAACTCGCACGAACGCTGCCATCGCCGGTAACGGTGACGCTCAGCGCGTCGGCCGGAATCGTGATTTCGGCAAGCCGGTAATCTTGCGCGCCGTGCAGCTTGCCGTCGGCGCCGCGCGCGAACTGACCGTCGCGCGTATAGCAGCGCCGCCCGTGCGAATCGAGCACCGTGAAAAAGCCCGGACCATCGATTGCAAGATCGAACGGGCCGCCGCTTCGGGCGAGCTTTCCCTGCGCGAAGATCACGTGCGAACCGAGCGCTACCGTTCCCAACCCCTGACCGCCGGGAGCGATCAGCTCGGCGAAGCGCTGCGCCGAACCTTTGAAGCCGACGACGCCGGCGTTGGCCAAGTTATCGGCGATCGTATCGAGATTGCGTTGCTGAGCGGCCATACCGCTGGCCGCGGCGAAGAGCGCGCGATCCATTCGTGCGGCCCTATTTCACGCGAGCGGCGTCGGCCGATTTCTGGCGCGTCGCATCGATTGCGGCGACGGTCTTCTCCGCGCTCTCGAAGGAGCGGGACGCCGCGAGCACGTCGACCATCTCCGCGATTGCATCGACTCCGTTGTCGCCGGGTGCGGCGGGCTGTTTCGGCGCCGGTTCGCGCGCAATCGTGACGCTGGCGGCGGTGAGAAAACCGCGCGCAGCGATGCGGCAAAACCCTTCGGTCGAAACGTTCGCAAGGTTTTCGGTGGCGATCTCGAGCCGGCTGCGAGCCGCAACCATCGCGCTCGCCGCCCACGCTATTCCATCCAT
>JBAPZS010000164.1:0-4474 GCA_049285355.1 Candidatus Cybelea sp.
AGGGGAGCCGTGACGCCCATGCGGTGCGCGTAATCGATGACGCGATCCAATCCCACACGATCCGCGAGTTTTACCGCGACGACGTTGCGCGACATTGTGAGCGCCTCGCGCAGCGTTATGGCGCCCATATAGCTGTGATCGTCGTCCATCGGCGACCACATCGTGCCGTCGCCCATCGGATAACTTACCGGTGAGTCGCTGATGATGGTGCTGGCCGGCATTCCCGAATCGATTGCGGCCGTGTAATCGTAGATTTTGAACGACGAGCCGGGCTGGCGCAGCGCCTGCCAAGCGCGATTGTATTGGTTATCGAGCGAGAAATTCGTCCCGCCGACCATCGCGAGAATCTCGCCGGTGGATGGCCGCAACGCAACGAGCGCCGCCTGGTGCGCGCCGATGCCCTCGGCAACCGCGTGCTGCACGCCCCACGTCACCGCCTCTTGCGCGACATCTTGCATGTGCTGATCCAGCGTGGTGTAGACCGAAAGACCGCCCTCTTCGACGGCATTGGCACCGAAGATGCGCTCCAACTGTGCGATCGCGTACGTCGTGAAATACGGGTAGCGATAGCCTTGCAGGCCGGGAACGCGCTGCGTAACCAGTCCGAGGGGTTCGTCGAAGGCCGCATCGGCCTGCTCTGATGTGATGTCGCCGTTCTCGACCATCCGGTCGAGAACGTGTCGCTGGCGTTCGCGCGCGAGCCCCATATCCGCGAAGGGTGAATAGACCGACGGAGCGGCAACCACGCCGGCTAGCATGGCGGCCTGAGCGAGCGTCAAGCTCTCGACGCCGCGACCGAAGTACGTGTGCGATGCCGCATCCACGCCGTAAGCACCCGCACCCAGATAGATGATGTTGAGGTATCGCTCGAGGATCTCGTCCTTGGTGTAATAGCGCTCGATCTCGATCGCAAGCAGCGCCTCCTGAATCTTCCGAGAGATCGAGACTTGATCGCTGAGAAAGAGCCGGCGCGCCAGTTGCTGAGTTATTGTCGATGCGCCCTGCAGCTGTTGGTGCGTGAGATCGGCGAACGCCGCGCGAAGGATTCCGCCAAAATCGACACCGTGGTGGTAGTAGAAGTTGTGGTCTTCGTTGTCTATGAAGGCTTCGCGCACGACCGCCGGAATGCGCGAGAGCGGAACCCAAACGCGATTCTCCTTATACACCGAGGCGAGTTGCGTACCGTCACGGGCAAAGATGCGAGTCGTGGTCGCCGGCTGATAGTCGGCCATCCGGCTGATATCGGGAAGGTTGCGCGCGTAGGCGGCAACGATTCCGGCGATCGTACCGACCGCGAAGAGCACGAGCATAAAGAGGGCGATGGCGAGGCCGCGCCAAACGCGAGCGGCCTTCGACCGGCGGCGTCTACGTCTTGGCATGGACGACGGCGCTAAGCACTCCGTTAACGAAACGCCCGGAGTCCTCGGTTGAAAAGCGTTTTGCCAGGGCAACGGCCTCGTTGATCGCCACCGCGGGCGGCGTTTCCGGGCGGCAGTGGATTTCAAAAGTAGCCATCTCGAGCAGCAGCCGATCGATCGTGGGAAGCCGCTCGATCGCCCAGCCCTCCAACAGCGGGCCAACGATGCGATCGGCCTGCTCGGCGTACTCAAGCGTGCCCATGGTCAGCTCTTTGACGAATGCCCGCTGTTCGCCGTCGTCGCTTTCACCAATCACTTCCCGCAACGCGTCCTGCGGCTCTCGATCGCCAATCACGACCGAGTAGAGAACTTTGAGTGCCTGCTCGCGCGCCGCCCGCCGTGACGTCATCGCAACGCAAGCTCCTTGGCAAGAAACCCGACGTCGTACAGGCCGTCTCGAAAGGCCGGGGTCGCGAGAATCTCGAGACAGAGCTCGATCGTCGTTTGCACTCCTTCGATCAGCGTCTCGCGCAGAGCGCGCTCCATCCGCGCGATGGCGATCTCTCTCGAATCGCCGTACGCCACGATCTTCGCGATCATGGAGTCGTAGTACGGCGGAATCGCCGCGCCGGCATACAAGTGCGTGTCTACGCGGATGCCCGGACCGCCAGGAAAGACCAGCTTTGAAACCGTGCCGGCAGCCGGCGCGAAGTGGTTGCGCGGATCCTCGGCATTTACGCGGCACTCGATAGCGTGCCCGCGAGCGACCAGGTCGCTCTGCCGGTAGCCAAGCTGCTCGCCGGCGGCGATGCGAATTTGTTCCTTGACCAAGTCGATGTTATAGACCATCTCGGTCACCGGATGCTCGACCTGGATGCGCGTGTTCATCTCCATGAAATACACGCTGTCGTTGGAAACGAGGAACTCCAACGTTCCGGCATTCGTGTAGCCGACGTACCGGCACGCCCGTAACGCCATCTCGTGCAGTGACGTGCGCGTCGTGGGAGGAAGGTTCGACGCGGGCGTCTCTTCGATGATCTTTTGGTGAGCGGGTTTTTGAATCGAGCAATCGCGCTCGCCGAGATGAACGACGTTTCCGGAGGCGTCGCCGAGCACCTGAACTTCGATGTGACGCGGGTTGTGAATCAGTTTCTCGATGTAGAGACGGCCGTCTTTGAAGCTCGCCTCCGACTCCGCGGTCGCACCGGCGTAAGCGCGCTGCAGCTCGCTGGGATCCGGAACGACGCGCATGCCTCTGCCGCCACCGCCGGCGGTGGCCTTGAGCAGCAGCGGGTATCCGATCGACGCGGCGGCCTCGGCGGCTTCTTCCACCGAACTCAACACGCCGGTTCCCGGTGTCGTCGGGACGCCGGCCTCCCGCACCAGCATCTTGGCCGTCGCCTTATCGCCCATCAGTGCGATGACGCGCGGCTCGGGGCCGATGAACGTCAACCCGTGGTCGGCGCAGATCTCGGCAAAACGCGCATTCTCCGCCAGAAATCCGTAGCCCGGATGAATGGCGTCGCAACCCGTAACGAGCGCCGTTGAGATGATGTTGGGAATGTTCAAGTACGAACGCGCTGCCGGACCGGGTCCGACGCAGAATGCTTCGTCCGCTTGGCGTACGTGCAACGAGTCACGGTCGGGCTCGGAGAAGATCGCCACGGTCTGCACGCCGAGCTCTTGGCATGCACGATTGATCCGAAGCGCGATCTCGCCGCGATTTGCGATTAAAACCTTGCGAAAGATGCTAAGAGCTCCTTACGTTCGCGCGATCGCGAAAAGCGGCTGACCGTACTCGACCGCCGAGTCGTCGGCGGTCGCGATCGCGACGAGCCGGCCCGCGCCCATGCTGCGAACGGGCGTCCGAATACCGAGCGCTTCGATATAGCCCAGCTCGCGGTCGCCATCGAGAAGCTCACCCTCCGCGGGTACGGGACGGCTGAGATGAAAGATGCCGACGAGATCCGCCTTCACCGTATCGATTCGCGCGGGCGTCGTTTCGGGGCCCTCCCCGTCGAAGGTGCCGATGGTCTGCGCGGCAAGCCGGCCGCCGCCGACAAGCTCGATTTCGTCATCGCCGCGCTGGATTCGCACGCGCACGGCATCGCTGTCGCTCAAGAGGCTCGCCAGCGCGCGCACGCGTTCGGCGAGCCGCGCCGATGCTTCGGAAGACATGTTCGTACGCCTTTCGTCGGCAACCGGTATGACGCCCGCCAGTTCCGATGGCTTCAAGGCATCCCTCATCGCGGCGAAGCGCTGGTCGAGTTCGGCGAGCGGAACGAGCACGAAGGCGCGATCCGCCAAGTGCTGGTGCGGCACGTGCAGCGTCTCTTCGTCGATCGTAAGGTCGTTGTAGAGTAAGAGATCGAGGTCGATAACGCGCGGTCCCCAGCGCTCACCCTCGGTGCGCCCGAGACGCCGCT
The DNA here is from genome assembly GCA_049285355.1 of Candidatus Cybelea sp. Lineage (GTDB taxonomy): Bacteria > Vulcanimicrobiota > Vulcanimicrobiia > Vulcanimicrobiales > Vulcanimicrobiaceae > Cybelea. The sequence goes on from JBAPZS010000164.1 coordinate 3,785, forward strand.
CGATCGTTTGGAGCGCGGCGAGAAGGTCGCGCGGCGGCAACTCCGTTTCGAGCACGGCGATCGCGTTGAAGAACTGGGGCTGATCGAGGAGGCCCCACGGTACCGTTCGATAGGTCGATGAGCGGCGCACGACGCGTCCGATGCCATCCAACTCCGCGACGGCTCGCTCGAGATTGCGGGCGCGGTCGCCGACGTTCGAACCGAGCCCAACGTACGCCACGTGCTCGCTCACGCGTTTTCGCGATGCGGGTTGACGCGGTCGAAGGTAACCGACGGTGTAGCGCCATCGAGGATCGCGGGTTTTGCGATGCTCAACACGGCGCGGTTGACGCGCCGGTCCTCGAATACGGCGGCGACGATCTCTGCCGCTAACCGCTCGAGCAGAGCGTACGACGTGTTCTCCACGATGCCGACGATGCGGCGATGCAGGGCGGCGTAGTCTATCGTTTGCGCGAGGTCATCGCTGGCTTGCGCCGCGCGCAAATCGACCTCGAGATCGAGATCGAGATCGAAGGGCTGTGGAGCGTCGCGCTCGCCGGCCTCCCAACCGTGACGGCCGTAGGCGCGCACGCAACGTAGGGTTATTCGATCCATCCCACCGGCCGCCGGCCGCGCACGATCGCGTCCGCCACCGCCACCGCGTCGCGGGTTGCGCCCACGTCGTGCACGCGCACGACGTCGATTCCTGCG
>JBAPZS010000165.1:0-5844 GCA_049285355.1 Candidatus Cybelea sp.
GGCCAGCGTTCCCAACACCGTGACGATAGAGAAGCAAAGGAGTCCCCACGATGGCATCGCCGTTCCCCTGCGACGACCCGCGGCTCTCGCTAGCACGCATCACCGAAACGGCTCGGTAATGCGGATCGCCGTTACGGGGGGCGCCGGGTTCATCGGATCGCACGTCGTCGACGCGTACGTCGCGGCAGGTCATGACGTGCTGACGATCGATTCGCTCTGGGAGCACGGGGGCGGACGGCGCGAGAACGTTCCGGCCGGCGTCGAGCTCGTCCAGATGGATATCCGCGACGAGACGATCGGACGCGTCTTTGCGGAATTCGCACCGGAGATCGTAAGCCATCACGCCGCTCAGCATTCGGTCGCGATCTCCGCGCGCGACCCGGTCTACGACGCGCAAGTCAACGTCATCGGGCTGATCAACGTGCTCGAGGCCGCACAGCGATCCGGCGCGCGCAAGGTCATCTTCGCCTCGAGCGGCGCGACGTTCGGCACCCCGGAGCGACTGCCGATCACCGATGCGACTCCGCAGCGCCCGACGAGCCCATACGGCATCACAAAGATGGTAGCCGAGCACTATCTACGCTTCTACCGAGCCTCGCGCGAACTCGATTTCACCGCGCTGCGCTACGGAAACGTCTACGGCCCACGACAGGATCCCAACGGCGAGGCCGGCGTGATCAGCATTTTCATCGGAAGATTTCTCGCACGGCTTCCGGTCCGCATCGACTGGGACGGCGAGCAGACGCGCGATTACGTCTATGCCGCCGACGTCGCGCGAGCCAACCTGGCGGCGCTCGAGCACGGGTCGGGCGAATGCTACGTCATCGGCACCGGCGTGCGCACGAGCGTCAACGAAATCTACCGTCAACTCGTCGAGATCACCGGGTTCGAAGCGCCGGTGGAGCGCGCCCCAGCGCGTGCCGGCGATGCGCGTGACGCCCAATTCGATGCGACGCGCGCGCGTGTGGAGCTCGGGTGGTTGCCTCAGACGGATCTCACCGCCGGAATCCGCGCCACGTACGACTACTTTGCGAGATGGACCGCTTTGCAGTAGCCGCGCAGCGGATCTCCGCTTGCTCGGCAAAGGGCGAGAAGGTCGCGCTGCTTGCCGAGTATCTTCGCTCGCTCGACGATGCCGACCTGATCGCCTCAACGCGCTTCTTCACCGGGAATCCTTTCGCGGCCAGGGATCACCGGACGCTGTCGATCGGCGGTCGTACGATTGTGGCGATCGCGCGGCGCGTCTGGGGCTTTAACGACGCGGCGCTGGGCTCGGCCTATCGCGCGACCGGGGATCTCGGAGCGGCGCTGGGACCACTCGTGCGACCCCCGCGCGATGCGATGTTTTTTCGCGACCGGCTCACGCCGGCCACGCTCGAGGTTTTTTTCGGCGAGATCGCCGCGGCGTCCGGCAAACACGCGAGCTTGCGGCGCGAGGCGATACTCGAGCGCATTCTGCGGGCCTGTGACGATCCGCTGGTCGCGACGTACGTCGTCAAGATCGTCACCGGCGATCTGCGCATCGGATTGCGCGAAGGACTGGTGCTCGAGGCGATCGCGCGCGCGTTCGACGCGGAGCTTGCCGCGGTGCGTCGAGCGCTTATGGCCAGCGGCGACGTCGGGGCGGTGGCGTTCGCTGCCAAGCACGGTACGTTAGCAGATCTCAAAGCGGAGTACGGAACGCCGATCGGCTTCATGCTCGCCGCGCCCATACCGTACGGCGATACCTATCCGGACATTACGCAGACGCCGTGGTTCATCGAAGACAAATACGACGGCATTCGCGTCCAGGCGCATCTGCGCGACGGCAACGTACGGCTCTTCTCGCGGCGGCTCAACGACGTGACCGTCTCCTATCCCGAGGTTGCTGCCGCATTGCGTGGCGTCGATCGCGACCTTATCGTTGATGGTGAGATCGTCGCCATGCGCGACGGCCGCGTGCTGCCCTTTCGCATGCTGCAAGCGCGCCTGCAGCGCAAAGAGGTCGACGAAGCGCTTGCGCGCGAGGTACCGATCGCGTACGTCGTCTTCGATATCCTGGCGCTCGGCGGCGATCTGCTGATCGACGAGCCGCTGCAGCGGCGTCGCGAGTCTCTGGCATCGCTCTCGATGACCGGCGCGCATATCGCGACGGCGCAGTCGGATCGCGTCGATGCTCCCCGTGCAGCCGAGATCAACCAGCGCTTCATCTCGGCGCGGGAGCGCGGGAACGAGGGGCTGATGCTCAAGCGGGCCGACGCGCCGTATCATCCGGGCCGTCGCGGGAAGTGGTGGCGCAAACTAAAACGCGAGCTCTCGACGCTCGACGTCGTCGTGGTCGCCGTGGAGTGGGGGCACGGCAAACGCGCGGGCGTTCTCTCGGATTACACGTTCGCCGTGCGTGGTGACGACGGCCGCCTGCAGACGATCGGCAAGGCCTACTCCGGTTTGACCGACGCCGAGATTGCGGAGCTTACGACGTGGTTCCTCGCGCATACCGCCGGCGAGCGCGGTCACACGATCGCGGTGGAGCCTTTGGTCGTGCTCGAGGTGGCCTTCGACGTCATCGCGCGCAGTACGCTGCACGAAAGTGGATTCGCGCTGCGCTTTCCCCGCATCGTGCGCATCCGCAGCGATAAGCCGGTTGGGGAGATCGACTCGCTGCGACGCGTCCGCGAAATTTACGATGAGATGCTTGCAAGGGAAGGATTGAACGAGGAGGTCCAGCGGCAAGGCGAGCGAACGCACGGCTAAAGCGCTCTAGCTAGCAAGGGAGGTTATGCCATGCCTCTTCCAAAGCGACTCGCAGCAGAGTTCATCGGCACTTTTTGGCTGGTACTCGGCGGATGCGGAAGCGCCGTGCTCGCGGCGACTTTTCCGAATACCGGCATCGGTTTCGCGGGCGTCGCGCTCGCCTTCGGACTCACGCTGCTGACTATGGCCTTCGCGATTGGCGGAATCTCGGGATGTCATATCAATCCGGCGGTTACCGTCGGGCTTTGGGCGGCTCGCCGGTTCGACGGCAAAGACGTTCTTCCGTACATCGTCGCGCAAGTGATCGGCGGCATCGTTGCGGGCGGCGTCCTCTACCTTATCGCCAGCGGCCAAGCAGGTTTTACGACGGCGAACGGCTTTGCTTCAAACGGTTACGGCGATCATTCGCCGGGGCACTACTCGCTGCTCGCCTGCGCGATCTGCGAGGTCGTTATGACGGCAGTCTTCATCTTCATCATCGCCGGCTCCACCGACAAGCGCGTCGTCGCGGGCTTCGCGCCGATTCCGATCGGTCTATCGCTCACGTTGATCCACCTCATCAGCATTCCCGTCACCAACACCTCGGTGAACCCGGCCCGCTCGACCGCGGTAGCGATCTACGTTGGAGGCTGGGCGATCGCGCAGCTCTGGCTCTTCTGGGTCGCTCCGATCGTCGGCGGTGCCATCGGCGGGAAGCTCTACAATTCGCTCTTCGCCTCAGAGAGTTGAACCTGCGGCGTTCGGTCTAGACACGTTCGGGGAAGGCGTTCTTCGTCCGAACGTGTTCGGGCCGGACGCCCATCCCGATCAAACGCGCCGGCAGACGGCGCAGTAACGGAAACTCGTCGAGCAGTCGCGCGGCCAACGGTGGCCGGTCGATCTCGGCACCGTGCAGGATCGGATCGATCGCCCGGTCCTGCACGAAGATCTGAAACGCCTGCGTCACCTTCGTTGGAAACATCCGCCGTTCTTGAATGCGCGCGAGGTCCGCTTCGCTCGGAACGGCGTCGGCGGCGAGTACGTTTGCGAGCTGGTTGGCGGAAGCGACGGCATCTTGAATGGCGAGGTTGATCCCGATGCCGCCGATCGGCGACATGGCATGCGCGGCGTCGCCGATGCACAACAGACCTGGACGATACCAGCGCGCGAGACGATCGACCCGTACTTCGAGCGTCGCGACCTTCGACCAGTCGGTTAGCTCCGCGACTCGGTCCGCAAACGCCGGCATGACCTCAACGATGGACCGCTGCAAGGCTTCGATTCCTTGACTGCGCAGCTGCTCGAACGACCCTTTGGGAATCAAGTACGCGCACTGCCAATAGTCGCCGCGATCGAGCGTGACGAGCATATGACCGGTCGTTATGGTACCGAGCCGTTCGGCCGAATCGCGCGGATGTCTCGACAGGCGCATCCAGAGCACGTCCATGGGCGCCCCAAGATTCTCAACCTCGAAGCCGGCCAGGGCACGAATCGTCGAATGACGGCCGTCGGCGCCGACCACCAGGCGCGCATCGATTTCGATGTCGCCCTGCGGCGTCGACGCGCGAACGCCGGTCGTTCGGCCGTCGTTCTCGATCAAGCCTGCGCCTTCGGTGCGCATCATGAGCCCGAACGTTGGGTAGCGGCGCCCGCGCTCGGCGAGAAAGTTCAGGAAATCCCACTGAGGCATCAGCGCAACAAACTTGCAATGCGTCGGAAGGTGTGAGAGGTCGGCAATCCGCACGGCATCGCCGGCGATGGTGACCCCGATCTGCGACAACTCCGTATGCGGCAGCGCCAGAAACGCATCGAGCCACCCTAGCTCGTAGAGCAGCTCCAGGGTCGACGGATGGATCGTGTCGCCGCGAAAGTCGCGGAAGAAGTCCGGATACTTCTCCAGCACCGTCACTTCCACGCCGGCGCGCGCCAGCAGCACGCCGAGGATGACGCCGCATGGGCCTCCGCCGACGATGCAGACTCCGGTAGAGATCCGCCGAAGCTGATTCATGCGGCGACGAGGTTGAGCAGTTTACCGGGCACGTAGATTCGCTTGCGCACCTCTTTTTGGTTGAGATGGGTGCGCACGTTCGGATCCTGGAGAGCGAGCGCAACGGCCTGATCTTCGCCGATCTCCGCCGGAACGAGGATTCGCGCTCGTACCTTGCCGTTTATTTGGACGACCAGCGTGATTTCGTCGACGGCCAGCGCGCGCTCGTCGGGCTCCACGAATCGCTCGAGGTGCACCGAGGTCGCGTGACTCAAGCGTTCCCAAAGCTCCTCGGCGATATGCGGTGCGAACGGGGCGATGAGGACCGGGAGCGTTTCCACGGCGTAGCGGAGGCTCGGCGAGGTGGGCATCGCGGTCGACGCGTTCGTCATGAGATTTACGAGCTCGTCCAGTTTTGCGATCGTCGTGTTGTAGTGAAAGCGGCGCGAGACCGTCTCGTCCACGGCCGATTTCGCCGCGACGTGCACGGCTCGGACAAGCTCCTTCTCTGCGGAACTTTCTACCGGCGGCAGCGCGCGTACGTTCCCGCCGCCTCGCCCGAAGAACGGTTCGCAGGCACGCCAGATTCGGTTCAGCAGGCGCACGCGTCCACTGATGCCCTCCTCGTTCCAGTCGCTCGTCTCCTCGGGAGGCGTTACGTAAAGCAGGAAGAGCCGCATCGCGTCTACCCCGGTCTTCGCGGCGGTCTCGTCGACGCCGACCACGTTACCGCGCGACTTCGACATCTTCTCACCGTCGCGCAGCACCATACCCTGATGGAAGAGATGCGCGAAAGGCTCGTCGCTGCCGTGCACCCATCCGCGATCGTGAAAGAACTTGTAGAAGAACCGCGAGTACAGCAGATGCAGAACGGTGTGCTCGGCGCCCCCGATGTATTGATCGACGTTCATCCATTCCGCCGCTCGCTCCGGCGACCATGGCGCAGCGTCGTTGTGCGGATCGAGATAGCGCAGATAATACCACGACGACTCGAAGAACGTATCCATTGTGTCGGTCTCGCGGCGTGCCGGTTCCCCGCACGACGGACAGGTCGTCTCGACGAACTCCGCAACCGAGGCGAGCGGTGAACCTTCGCCGCTAAAACGGACGCCGGGCGGCAGAAGCACCGGCAAATCCTCGTCGGG
>JBAPZS010000166.1:0-2300 GCA_049285355.1 Candidatus Cybelea sp.
GCCACATTCTGAGCAAGAAGAGCCGCAAACGCAAGCGCAAGTTCCGCAAAGATCAGCCGACCTTCAAGGGCGATTTGAAGCGCTTGGCGCCGACGATTCCCTATCTGATTTAAGGAGGCGCAGAGAATGGCACGCATCAAACGCGCGGTCGGAGGCCTCAAGCATCGCCGTAAGGTGATGAAGCTGGTTAAGGGCTTTCGCGCCGCTCGCCGGCGAAACTATCGCGTCGCAAACGAGGCGCTGCTCAAGTCGCTCGCCTACGCGTTTCGGGATCGTCGCGTTCGCAAGCGGGACTTTCGCTCGCTGTGGATCAGCCGCATCAATGCCGCGGTTCGCAGGGAGGGCCTCTCGTATTCGGTCTTCATGCACGGTTTGAAGAAGTCGGGTGTAACGCTCAACCGTAAGGCCCTTGCAGAGCTGGCCGTCTCCGATCAAAAGGCTTTCGGGATGCTCCTCAACCTCGCGCGGCGCGCCGCCCAAGAGTAAGCCTTAGGAAAGCTCTGATTTAGTTCAGATCTAGGAGACGAGGGGCGAAGTCCTAGTCATCGCCGTCGGCGAGGCGGCGCCCAGTAGCCTCAACGACCTTGCCCAACATCGTTACCGCTTCGGCACGCGTGGCGTTGCTAAACATATAGCGGAGGCGTTCGTCGGCGTCCTCGACGATCAAGACGGCGCGCCGGCCCGCCCGGACCGAGCCGATGAGTGAGTTAAGATAAGCTTCGTCTTCCGGCGCCAACACCGATTCTTGCGTGCCGTCGCAGTTTGGCTCCAATAGTCGTTTGATTACGGCATCGATGTCGCTTGGTAACTCCACCATCAACCTCCAAGACTCAAAATCTCCGCGTCGGAAATTGCAACGGTTGCCGACGCGGGAACTACTCCCCTAATTGAGACTATCGTCTCACGTGACTTCCAATTTCACCTCGCGGGCCCTTCAGCCAAAAGAGAGCCAGCACCGTCTTCGCGTCGGCCGTTCCATCAGCGACCAGGCGCCATGCCGCCTCTTGCGTGAATCGCCGAATCTCGATGCGCTCGTCTTCGTCGAACTGCGGCGGGCCTTCGACGAGTGCTTCGGCATGGAAAAAGTGCATGATCTCCGAGCAGAATCCAGGCGAGGTCCAGACGGAACCGATCCCCCTCCATCGGCCGGCGGAGTACCCGGTCTCCTCGCGCAGCTCGCGCCGCGCGCCGTCGAGCGGCGACTCGCCGGGCTCGCTCGAGCCTGCCGGTATCTCCCACAGCAAGGTGCCTGCCGGATGGCGGTATTGACGGACTAAGACTAGCTCGTCTTGCGAAGGCGTCGCGATGACGGCGATCGACGCGCCGTGCTCGACGACGTCGAGACGATACGTGCCTCCGTCGCCGAAGTCGACCTCATCGACGCGAACCTCGAAGACCTTGCCTTTGAAAGCGAGGCTCGATTCGACAACTCGTGGCGTGTGATCCATGCGGCTTGGTTAGCGGAACGATACAACCGCGCCTCGTACCCATGAGCGTGCCGCAAATGCAATCGACCATCTCAGCTGAGGTCGCATGGCTCGGCTTTTTCCTAGCCGTTTTCGTCGCCTTGGTGTACCTGCTCGAACGACTGCTCGTGCCGCATCATTTCAACGAAATCGTAGCGATCGTGCTGGCCGCAATGCTTGCGGGCCTCGTTCTGATCGGCGCGCGCGCAAAGTTCGGCTCGCGCTTGCGTAAAGGATAGCCGTTGGCCACCCCCTTGGGAGCTCACTCCGATCGTCTCAAAGAAGTCCGCGCCTTACGGTCGGTAAAGGGACGGCACGAACGCGGGCGGTTCGCCTTCGAAGGCCCGACGCTGCTCGCCGAAGCGTTCGCGAGCTCGTTTCCAATCGAAGCGCTCTACGTAACGCAGGCCGCCTATGCCGCAACGCCGTTGGTGCGCGAGCTCGATAGCGGCGGAACGCCGACCTTTACGATCGATTCGGCGAGCGCGGCGCGGATCTCCGACCTCACGACGCCGACCGGCATCGTCGCGGTAGCGTGCGCCCGGCTCTCGACGCCCGAGGAGATCTTCGCCGCAAACGCCCCGATCGTCGTGCTGGCCGACATCGGCGATCCCGCGAACGCGGGGACCCTCTTGCGCTCGGCCGAGGCGTTCGGGTGCGCGGGCGCGATCTGCGGCTCGCTGGGCGTCGAGCCCTACCATCCAAAGGTCGTGCGAGGCTCGATGGGGGCCGTCTTTCGGCTGAGGATCGCGATCGGCGAGCCGGCTGCGGTGGCCGGCGCGGCCTCGGCTGCCGGCGTGCGGCTGGTCGGCCTCGACGTGCGCGGCGAACCCC
>JBAPZS010000167.1:0-2999 GCA_049285355.1 Candidatus Cybelea sp.
GTGATTATCCCGCGAGTTGCGAGGGCAAGCTCGGTAACAGCTGGTGCGTTGAAATCGATCTCGACGTCGAGATGGTTTCAGCCGCCTGTCCGAACTGCACGATCTATCTGGTCGAGGCGAACAGCTACTGGCCGAACAAAAATGCGGGCAGCTCGTTGGCGGCAGCCGAAAGGGAAGCCGTGAAGCTGGGCGCACACATCGTTAGCAACAGCTGGGCGTGCAGCCGGTGTTGGCCTGAGAAAACCTTCGAAAAGGCCTTCGAAACCCCGGATGTGGTTTATCTAGCTGCCGCGGGCGACGATAACTCCAGCTCCGCCGAACCGGCAAGGTTCCCAAACGTCGTTTCGGTCGGCGGCACCTTTCTTTCGAAGAAAGGCACAAGCTACAGAGAAATCGTCTGGCCTTGGACCGGCGGCGGCAGTTGTGCAAAGGGTATCACAAAGCCCTCGTGGCAGCACGATCCGGGCTGCAAGTACCGGACACAAAACGACGTCGCCGCCGTCGCTCAGAACGTGGCGGTGTACGACTCGTATGACTACAGCGGCTGGATTGAGGCTGCCGGTACGAGCGTTGCATCGCCGCTGATCGCCGGCGTCTACGCCCTTGCCGGCAATGCCAGTTCACAACACGGCGGCGAAGGGCTTTGGACGTTAACGAGGCAGCAGCGTAAAAGATATTTGCATGTCATCAGCGAGGGTGCCAACGGCAGGTGCGGCGGAAGTTATCTTTGCACCGCCGGAACCGGACAGTACTTTACGTACTCGGGTCCAGCAGGATGGGGCACCCCAAACGGCATCGGGGCATTCTAGCCGCTGTTAGAGGAGCAAAACAAATGATGACTCTGGGCGTAAACCGCTATGCGCTGAGCCTCTGCGCGCTGGGGATGGCGCTCGTCTTCGCCGCTTGTTCGAACTCCGGACCTTCAGGAACGATAACGCCTGCCGGCGTCGTCCCCAATTCACAAATGCGCCTGGCGCAAGGCGCGCCAGGACCTGACACTGCCGTTCACTTTGCCTATGTGGCCAACGTTGACTCCAGTAATGTTTCGGCTTATAAGATCAACGCGACGAGCGGCGCGCTAACGAAGGTAAAAGGATCCCCGTTTACGGCTGGTAGCGATTCCTCTAATGTGGCGGTCGATCCTATGGGCAGGTTCGCCTACGTGTCCAACACCGATTCCGACAATGTTTCCGCATATAAGATCAAGGGCAACGGCACGCTCACGCCGGTTGCGGGGTCACCGTTCGGGACGGGCACGAATCCCCAAGGCTCGGCAATCGATCCTACGGGCAAGTTCGCCTACGTGTCCAACACGGGTTCCGGCAATGTTTCCGCATATACGATTAACGCAACCACCGGCGCACTGACGCCGGTGGCGGGGTCGCCGTTCGGGGCGGGCACCGCTCCTGATAGCGCGGCAGTCGATCCGACGGGCAAGTTCGCCTTTGTGACCAACCTCGAGTCCAACAGTGTTTCCGCCTATACCATCAGCGCGACAAGCGGCGCGCTGACGAACGTGAAAGGGTCGCCGTTTGGGGCGGGCACCAATCCCGATGCCGTGACAATCGTTCCCACGGGCAAGTTCGTCTACGTCCCCAACTTTGGTTCCCACGATGTCTCCGCCTACAAGATCATGCCCAGCGGCGCGCTGACGCCGGTGGCGGGGTCGCCGTTTGCGACGGGCATATTTCCCTTCGGCATCGCAGTCGATCCTACAGGCAAGTTCGTCTATGTGACCAACGATGGCTCCAACAATGTTTCCGCCTATAAGATCAAGCGCAACGGCGCGCTGACGGAGCTGAAAGGGTCGCCATTTGCGGCGGGCTGCCGTCCCCGCGGCATAGCCACGTTGTAGCCGCGTCGGCCCGCGCATGCATTCCAGCGCCCTTGGGCCGGCGCCAAGATCATGCACAGCGTGCGACGCCAAATGCATAACAGGCGCCACCGTCACGCGCAGGTAGCAGCAGGCCGACTTTAGGCCACGACGAATCTCGGCCGCCACTTGCCCATGCTGCGGAACTGATCTCGCGTTTAGGCGTTCTGGAGGTCCCCATGAATCGATTTATGCACGCCTTAATGATCCTGAGCTTTCTGCTGGCTCTCGTTGCGTCGGCGTGCGTTGCACCTTGCTGGGCTCAGAGCGCCGCTCCGCCTACCACGCGCGATGGGCACAAGGATTTCGATTTTCTCGTCGGGACGTGGCGAACCCACTACCGGCTCTTGAAGCACCGCTTGAGCAACGATCACGAATGGTACTATTGCAGCGGCGCATCGGTTATTCGGCCGTTTTGGGATGGATATGGGAATCTCGAAGACGGTGACCTTCGCTGTCCGGGCAGCCACATCGTCGGGTTGACGCTTCGGGTATACAGCGCGCAGACGCACCAATGGTCACTGTGGTGGGGAACCAAGACACGGGGCGTGGTGCCCCCGCCCCAGGTTGGACATTTCGACAATCGCGGCGTTGGGATGTTCTACGCGCACGACAAGCACAACGGAAAGCCGATTATTGTGCGCTTCAAATGGACACTCATGCCGGGCAATCATCCGTACTTCGAGCAAGCCTACTCACCCGACGAGGGCAAGACGTGGGAAACGAACTGGACTTGTCTTTACACTCGGGCCTGATCAGCGGCGGCTTATTTTCCTTTGAGCAAACCGTGCGTTCTTAGCAAGTGGATAAACTCGCCAACGTTGTGTGGTTGGATATTGCGCTTCGGAACGTAAAAGACGTACCGGTTGCCGGGCGCAAGTAAGTAAAGGGTCTTTGTCTCCGTCAGGCGATCTATCGCCTGCCACGCGAGGGAGCTTTGACCATACCGCCACGTCGTCAAGATTCGTTCGTTCGTAAAGACATACGTGATATTGGACTCCCCAAATCGTTCGTACGTCCTTCGGTTTCCTCTAACGTTGAATAGGCCGGTCAAAAGCAAGATGAAAATAAAAGCGGCCAGAGCTAGACCCGCGAGAATCGAGGCGGTCGTTGCCCACGTCATCGC
>JBAPZS010000168.1:0-3101 GCA_049285355.1 Candidatus Cybelea sp.
TCCGTGCGGTGTCGACGGCGAGTGGCCGTTGACCTGTTCGTCAAAAAGTTTGGCCGTTACTCAACGCAATTCCCTGAATAAGCGCTTGTGCGTCATCTTTGGTGCGGAGGGATGATTTCGCGTGGAGCGGATAATGCGTTACGTAGACAGTCCCCGAATACCCAGTAACGAAGAGTCTGTTCTCTTTCCGCGAGATCGCGAGCTGCGTTGGAGTATCGCCGTTGGGCATCGGCACCTCAATCGAAGAGCCCCGGGCGCCTGGCGCAAAGAGGTCGATGCGGTCGGTATTACCGGTCTCCACGGCAAGAATATTGCCCTTTTTGTCGACGACAACGCCCTGCGGCTGGTTTAGCGTCATGCCGAGGAGCTGGCCTCGCGTCGAGCCGGGCGCAAATTCGTCGATACTACCGCTAAGGTCGCTGCGATAGGCGACGTACAGATTGCCCTTCTGGTCGAAATCCATGCCATCGGCCTCGCTTCCCGGCGTCCCGAGTACCTGGTACGGGATGGTGCTTCCCGCCGGATATTCGACGACCGTTCCGCCCCCGGAGCCTGCGTCACCATTGCCGACGAAAAGGTCGCCGTCCCGGTCGACGATTGGGTAGAGCGGGTCGCCGAGGTCCCGCGAATACGTGACCGATGGCGACTTGGAACCCGCTGGATAAACGGTGACTGTATGGTTGCTTCGGTTGGCAACATAAAGGGTGCGGTGTCGATCGACCCATAACCCGTAAGGTCCACCGACGCCGGAACTGATCATGCCGATTGGGGAGTGCAATTTACCATACGCCCGATAGATAAGGACTTCGTTATTGTCGTAATCAGCTACATAAATCACTGGCTTGCCGGGCGTCTTCGCTTCGGGTGAGAGCCAGCCGGGTGGCGTCGGTCCCCTAGGAGCCGCGGGAAGCGGCGTACCCTGCGGCGCCGCGCCACTCATCGCGGTGTTCGCCCCGCCGCAAGCCGTCAACATAAAGGCGACCGCGGCAACGCGTAAAGCGTCACGACCAAATCGGAAATCCAACATCGGCTAAGCTCCCTCTCACCAGTTCGGACCAGCGCGTAAGCGTTCGACGGTCGAGGGCTCGTCCCGCCCTGTGGTTGGCGTGCTACTATGGGCTGAGCCGCATGGCTATGCGGTGTGGCTAAGATTGAAGCGAGGCGAATGAAGATTTCGCATACGACAATGTCGCGATCGCGGGTGCGACGCGGGCAGGTCCAGATCACGAGCTTCGTACTCGGCGTTGCTCTCCTTGTGTTCTCGACCGGAACGACACCGGTATCAGCCGCTGGGTCGTCGGGGCTCAAGCCGATCGATCAGGCGGCGCTGCAGACGATGGTGGACACAACAGCCAAGCAGCTCCTGATTCCCGGTGCCGTGGTTCTGCTCCGAACGCCTCAAGGCGACTTCACGGTCAGCTACGGCACGACGCGGTTGGGCACCGCGAGCCTACCCCGCGCCGACACTCACTTCCGAATCGCCTCGAACACCAAGACGATGACGGCCGCGATCATTTTGCAATTGGCGCAGGAAGGCAAGCTCAGTCTCGGCGATCCGGTCTCAAAGTACGTCCCGCGCGTGCCCAACGGCGACAATATCACCATCGCCGAACTGCTTGAAATGCGTAGCGGCCTGTACAACACCACCGATGCTCCCGAAGTCGCGGCGATCATGGACCACGATATGAGCAAGGTCTGGACCTCAGATGAAACGCTGGCCATCGCGTTTGCTCATCCGCCTAACTTCCCGCCCGGTACCGCCTACGAGTACAGCAACACGAACTACACGCTGCTCGGCATCATCATCGAGAAGCTAGGAGGCGTACCACTGGGGCAGGCGATGCAGGACCGGCTGTTCGGGCCGCTCGGCATGAAGAACACTGCGCTTCCCGCCAGCACCGTGAGCGCAATTCCCGAACCGTACTCGCACGGTTATCTCTACGGCAGCTCTTCGGAAGCATTGGTCGGCACGCCGCCGTACACGCCCGCGGTGCAAGCCGCGGCCCGGGCCGGGACCCTGCTGCCCAACGACTTCACGGGTCTGAACCATTCGTTTGTCGCGGCGGCTGGGGGCGTCATCTCCACCGCCGACGATCTCGCCATCTGGATCCCGGCACTAGTTGGGGGCCGCGTACTCAACGCCGCGTATCAGCAGCGTTGGCTCGCGAGCTTACGGCCCGTGGACCCAAGCAAGCCCGACGGCCTACAATACGGGTACGGCATTATCCAACTGCGCTGGGGACCAAACGCGATGTATTATCACGGCGGCGAAACTCCCGGCTTCAATTCGTTCATGGGCTACGACCCCGTCAACCACGTGACGCTCGTGGTGTGGACCAATCTCCCCGTATCGGTCGATAACATGCCGACGGCCAATGCCCTCATGTTGAAAGTGCTCGATCAAATTTACACGGTGTCGCCACTGCCGCCCCCAACATCGCCTAACCCCGCCCCTTGAGGGGCAACGAAGGATTGGAAGGCGGACGCGTGCTCTTCGAGCAACGCGCTGACAGGCGTAACTCCCAGTGGGTAGAGGCGCAGAGGCATAGGCTAAAAGCGTCGTCCTATAAAACGCTTCCCGAGTGTGCGCAAAGCGGCGGCTGTTCCTTTCTCGATGCGTGATCAGCGCCTTCATTCTGATGCTAGCTGCATGCGTCGGGTCCGCCGCGAAGAAAGCAGGACCTGCTCCGTCCCTGAATCCTGCGCCGCCGGGCGGATATGTCGCTCTTGATTACAATAAGCCTGGCGGGCCGCCCCTGACCGCCTCAGAGGCTCACCAGATTCGCGCGATGCTCGATAAAGTAAAGCCCTGCCAGCGCTCCTTGCTTCGCTATGGTTATTGGGGAACGAACGAGGTTGCGTTGTTTTTCGCAATACCTCCCGTTGACGCGCAGGGGCACTCGCTGGCTACTCATATACTGGGTGCGACGAACGAGATTTATATTCCAAAGGAAGGCACATCAGTCGTCGTTCCAGGGGATTCCGGAGAGTACGAAAGGTACGAAAACGTAGAGCAAGGCTTGCGATGGGACGTCGCCCATCACCCTTGCCCGTCGCCCTCGTCTTAACCCCGCATCGTAGGTTGCGGGCCGACCTCCGGC
>JBAPZS010000169.1:0-7745 GCA_049285355.1 Candidatus Cybelea sp.
GGTCTATACCGGTCCGCGGTTTTGTGCTCGGCGTGGTCGCGGAGGGTGAGGATCTTGGGTCCGTCCTCGGTTACCGCGATGGTGTGCTCGAAGTGCGCTGCGAGTTTACCATCTGCGCAAACAACTGTCCAGCCGTCGTCGAGGATCCGAATCCGGGGGCTTCCCTGCGTGATCATCGGCTCGATCGCCAGCACCAACCCAGCGCGCAGCTCCACTCCGGTCCCCGGCTCGCCGAAGTTGGGGACCTGCGGCTCCTCGTGCATTGCCCGGCCGACCCCGTGCCCGACGAGCTCGCGCACGACGCCGAAGCCGTGGCGCTCGGCATGCGCTTGAACCGCCGCACCGATGTCGCCGACGTGCTTACCGATCTGCATCTGCCCGATCCCGATCGTCAGAGACTCCCGCGTCACCTCGAGTAAATGCCGCGCCTCTCCGGTGATGGTGCCGATGGGAATCGTCACCGCGCTGTCGCTGACGTAACCGTCGAGCGTCGTGCCGATGTCGATCGATAGCAGATCGCCGTCGCGCAGCACGCGCGTGCCCGGAATTCCGTGGACGACTTCGTCATCCACCGAGGCACAAATCGAGCCCGTGAATCCGTTGTAACCCTTAAAGGTTGGAATGCCGCCCGCGGCGCGAATTCCGCGCTCCGCGAGCGCGTCCAGCTCACCGGTCGTCATGCCCGGCCGCGCCGCCTTCATCAACTCGGTAAGCACGCGTGCGGTGATCTTACCGCTGCGACGCATCGTTTCGATCTCACGCGGCGACTTCAGCGTTATCATCGCGCGCCGGGCGTCTGGGCCGCGCCGATGGCGGCAGCGATCGCTTCGGCGACGGCCTCGAGGCTCGCCAACGCGTCGATTTCGACGAGCTTACCGGTCTTGCGGTAGTAGGCGATGAGCGGCCGCGTCTGCGCATCGTAGACGTCGAGCCGCGTCGCCACCGTCTCGGCACGGTCGTCGTCGCGCTGCATCAGCTCGCCGCCGTCTTCATCGCAGATACCCGCGACCTTCGGGGGATTGGTCAGCACGTTGTAGGTTCGGCCGGTGCGCGGATTCGTCCAGCGGGAGGCGAGCCGCGCGATCAGCGTGGGGCGATCGGCACTAAAAAGAATAGCGGCATCGAGATTCCATCCGCGGCGCGCGAACATTTCGTCGAGCGCCTGCGCTTGCGCGACCGTGCGGGGGAAACCATCCATCACGAAGCCCTCGGGCAATCCGGTCAGCTCGTGCTCGATCATCGCGATGACGAGCTCATCGGGAACCAGCTCGCCCCGATGCATGTAGTCCTCGGCTTCCTTCCCGAGCGGCGTGCGCTCCACGTAGTTTCGGCGCAGGATATCGCCGGTGGAGATCTGTGCCAACCCGAAGCGCTCGTGCAAGACGCGGGCCTGCGTACCCTTGCCGGCTCCCGGCGGCCCAAGAAAGACGACTCGCAAAGCTGCCTTCGCCGCCTTTACCGTTTGATAAACCCGCGGTAGTCGCGCATCGCCAAGCGCGCCTCGATCTGCGTGATCGTATCGAGCGCCACGCCGACGACGATCAGCAACGAGGTCGAGCCGAGATAGAAGGTCGTGACCGACAATCCACGCTGCAGCGCTCCGGGAAGCACCGCCAGCAGGCCGAGATAGATCGCGGCCGCGGTGGTGATTCGCATCAGGATCTTATTGAGATAGTCCACGGTCGGCTGGCCGGGCCGAATGCCCGGAATGAACGAGCCGCTCTTCTTCAGATTATCCGCGACGTCGCGCGTGTTGAGGACGATAGAACTGTAGAAAAACGTGAAGATGACGACCAGCAAGAAGTAGACGAGGTTGTAAAGCACGCCGTTGGGCGTAAACCAAACGTTGAGCCACGATGAGAACTCCTGCATGCCGCGCTGGATATTCGCCCAGATTCCAGCGCCCGATATTACCTGGCCGTGGCCGAACCACGAGAGCGCCTGCTGCGGCAGCAGCAGGATCGAGATCGCAAAGATGATCGAGATGACGCCGGCGTTGTTGAGGCGCAGCGGAATGTAGGTCGAGCGCCCGGCAAACATCTTGCGTCCGACCACACGGCGCGCCTGCTGGACCGGCACGCGCCGCTGCCCCTGATAAAGGAAGATGATTGAGACGATGATGACGATCGCCGTAAGAATGTAGAGCAGCAGGTTGAGCAGCGATTCCGCACCCTGACTGGCCGAAGCATACGTCTGCGTGACGTACTGCGGATAGCGCAACACGATGCCGATGAAGATGATCAGCGAGACGCCGTTGCCGATCCCCTTGTCGCTAATCTGCTCGCCGAGCCACATGAGGAAGAGCGTTCCGCCCACCATCGCGACGATCGCGTACAGCAGATACCAGATGCTGGTGTCGTAGAAGACGCCCGAGCGCTCCATGGCGATCGCCATGAAGGTGCCCTGAACGGCGGCGAGCACGATGGTCAGCCAGCGCGTGTATTGGCTGATCTTCTTTCGGCCCTCCTCGCCGCCTTTCTTGGCCATCTCTTCGAGCTGCGGCATCACGACCGTCATCAGCTGCATGATGATCGAGGCGTTGATGTACGGGGTGATGCCCATCGCGATGATGGAGAGCTTCTGGAGCGCACCGCCCGACAGGAAGCCGAGCAAATTATAGAAGGCGCCGCTCTGCAGCACGCGCTGCCAGGCCTCTTGGTTCACGTTGGGCAGCTGCACGTGGATCATAAAGACGAACCACGCGAAAGCAAAGAAAACGAAGAGAATCCGCTGACGGATCTCCGGGACCAATACCGCAGCGCGAAGGTTATCGAACATTTCGTCCTTCGACTCGCTTCACTCGCTCAGGACTTGCGAACACTAGGTCCTTCGACTCCGCTCAGGATGACACTTCGGGCAAGACAGCGTCTTCGATCTGGGCGCCGGCGGCGGCCAGCGCTTCCCGCGCGCCCTTCGAGAAGAGGACGTCGCGAAAGCGCAGACCCGACGGAAGCGCGGCACTCGGGCCGGTATCGCCCAAGATCTTCACGCCGTCCATCAGCGACTTGAGAACGCCGCGTTCGCGCAACGACTCGGGCGAGACCTCGACGCTGGGATCCCACGCCGTCAGGCGGCTGAGCTTCACCACCGCGAGGCGCGAGCCGAAATGACCGGTATCGCGCGCCTTTTGCGAGTAGCCGCGCGCGTGCGGAAGCCTACGCGCCCACGGCGTCTGACCGCCTTCGAAGGCCGGTCCCTTGCCGCCGCCGGAGCGGACGGTTTGGCCCTTGCCGCCCTCGCCGCCGGTCTTGACCATGCCCGAACCGTGCCCGCGCCCAATGCGCTGACGCTTGGGCCGGCTTCCCGGCGCGGGTTTGAGCGCACCGAGCTTGAGAACGGTTTTCGGCGCTGTCGTCTTCTTACGCGGCATAGATTTCCTTAACGGTCTTACCGCGCATCGCGGCGACCTGCTGGACGGTTCGCAGCGAGGCGAGCGCTTCGACCGTCGCCTTCACGACGTTGATCGGGTTCGTCGTCCCCAGACACTTGGTGAGGATGTCGTGGATGCCGGCGAGCTCGAGCACCGCGCGCATCGATCCACCGGCGATGACGCCGGTGCCGGGGGCGGCGGGCTTGAGCAGAACCGTCGCGGCGCCGACCTCGTGACGCACTTCGTGCGGAATCGTGCGCTCGACCATCGCGACGGTCACGACGCTCTTACGCGCCGCCTCGACGGCTTTGCGAATTGCCTCGGGGACCTCGGTTGCCTTACCGATGGCAAATCCGACCTTACCCTTGCGATCGCCGACCACGACGAGCGCGCTAAAACTGAAACGCTTGCCGCCCTTGACCACCTTGGCGACGCGATTGACGCGGACGACCGTTTCGTCGAACCCGCTGTTGTCGCGTTCGCGACCTCGATATTGCATTAGAAGCTCAACCCCGCTTCGCGAGCCGCATCTGCAAGAGCGCGTACGCGGCCATGGTACCGGTAGCCGCCGCGATCGAAGACTACCTCAGAGATGCCCGCAGCCTTCGCCTTATCGGCGATCGCGGTTCCGACGGCTTGCGCCGCGGAGACGTTGGTGTTCGAACCGAGGCCGCTCGCCAGCGACCCATCCAACGTAGAGACGGAGGCCAGCGTGTGTCCTTTCACATCGTCGATCAGCAGCGCATAGATGTGGTGCAGCGAGCGGCGCACGAAGAGCCGCGGACGCGCTGCCGTGCCCGAGACTTTCTTGCGCAGACGGATGTGACGCTCGCGGCGACTGGCTGCCTTACTCATCACTTCTTCGCGGCCTTTCCGGCCTTGCCGAGCTTCTTGCGCACGCGCTCGCCTTCATAACGAACGCCCTTGCCTTTGTACGGCTCGGGCTTGCGCAGGCGGCGGATGTCGGCGGCCACTTGGCCGACGGCCTGCTTATCGATGCCCTCGACGTGAATCTTCGTCTGCCCCTCGACCGAGAGCGAGATGCCCTTAGGCGCCTCGAACGGGACCGGGTGCGAGAAGCCGAGACTAAGCGTCAACTTGTCGCCCGATTTGGCAACGCGATAGCCGACGCCGGTGATCTCCAGGCTCTTGCGAAAACCTTTGCTGACGCCTTCGACCATGTTGGCGATGAGCGTGCGCGTCAAGCCGTGGGCGCTGCGATGCGCTTTCGCGTCGCCTTTGCGGCCGACCACGACGCGGCCGTCCTCGAGATGCACCTCGACGACGTCGGCCAGGATCCGCTGGCGCAGCTCGCCCTTGGGCCCTTTCACCAGCACTTCATCGGCCTCAACCGTCACGTTGACGCCCGACGGCACGGCCACCGGCAGCTTACCTATGCGTGACACGGTCGCACCGCCTTACCAAACGTACGCAAGAACCTCTCCTCCAACGCCTTGCTTCTTCGCGCGCTTTCCCGACATGATGCCTTGCGGGGTCGACATGATGACCAAGCCGAGTCCGCCGAGGACGCGCGGGATCTCCGTCTTACGCGTGTAGACGCGCAGACCGGGGCGCGAGATGCGCCGCAGACCCGTGATGATCTTCTCCTTCTCGGGGCCATAGCGCAGCGCGATGCGAATCGTGCCCTGCGGGCCTTCCGAAACGCGCTCGAAGCTCTCGATAAAACCTTCGTCTTGGAGAATTCGCGCAATTGCCTGTTTCGCGCGCGACGCCGGAACATCGACCGTCTTGTGGTTGGCCGTATTGGCATTGCGGATGCGCGTCAGCATATCGGCGATCGGATCGGTTATCGACACGTACTCGGTCTCCTTACCACGACGCCTTGGTGACGCCGGGAACCACGCCGGCATGCGCGTTCTCGCGGAAGCATATCCGGCACATGGCGAACTTGCGCAGATACCCGCGCGGCCGCCCGCAGACTCTGCAGCGGTTGTGCTTGCGCACCGAAAACTTCGGCGTGCGCTTGGACTTGACTATTAAACTCGTCTTTGCCATTACGGGTTACCTCTGCGAGGCTTTCTGCAACGGTAAGCCCATTGCAACCAGGAACTCGGAGGCCTCTTCATCGGTTTTGGCCGACGTAACGATCGTGACGTCCATTCCACGCGTCTTATCCACCTTGTCGTAGTTGATCTCCGGAAAGACCAACTGCTCTTTCAAACCCAGGTTGTAGTTTCCGCGACCATCGAACGACTTGGCCGGCAGCCCCCGAAAATCGCGAATACGCGGCAGCACGACGTTGAACAGTTTATCTACGAAGACGTACATCCGGTTGCCGCGCAGCGTTACCTTGGCGCCGATGTTCATACCCTGGCGCAACTTGAAGGCTGCGATCGACTTCTTCGCCTTCGTAACGATCGGCTTCTGACCGGTGATCGCGGTCAACTCGCTCACGGCGGCGTCGAGCGCTTTCGGATTGACGATCGCCTCGCCGACGCTCATATTCACGACGACCTTTTCCAGCTTCGGAATCTGGTTGAGGTTCTTGTAGCTGAAACGCTCCTGCATCGCCGCGCGGACCTGTTGCTGATAGCGCTCCTTGAGACGCTCCGCCATCGCGCTAACCTCCCTTACCCGACTCGCGGGCGGGCTCGCCGCAGCGCGCGCAGATGCGATGCACGGCACCGTCGCTGCCGCGGCCGCGCCGCAGGCGAGTCGGCGCCTTACACTTTTCGCAGATATATTGCAGTGCCGAGATGGGCAGCGGCGACTCCTTCTCGATGATGCCGCCGGTCTGCGTGCTGCGGCCTATGTTCGTGGACTTGGTGCCCTGCTTCATGTGGCGTTTCACGATGTTCGCGCCTTCGACCGTTGCGGTACCCGAACCGATCTGCACGGCTTTCACGGTTCCGCGCTTGCCGCGCTCCTTACCGCGCCGAATCAAAACCGCATCGCCCTTGATGAGATGTGCCTTCGCCGGCATCCTACAGTACCTCCGGGGCGAGCGAGGCGATCTTCAAAAAGCCCCGTTCGCGCAGCTCGCGCATCACCGGGCCGAAGACGCGCGTGCCGCGCGGATCGAGATTATCTTTTTCGCCCTTGATGATCACGCAGGCGTTGTCGTCGCAGCGCACGACCGAGCCGTCCACGCGCCGGATCGGTGCGCTGGTACGCACGACCACGGCCTTAACGACCTGGCCCTTCTTGACCGCCGCGCCGGGAATCGCGCTCTTGACGGTTCCGACGACCACGTCGCCGACGTGCGCATAGACGTGACGGCCGCCTCCCGTGACGTGAATCACGAGCAGCTCGCGAGCCCCGCTGTTGTCGGCCACCTTCAGGCGCGTCTCTTGCTGAATCATTTCGCTCGTTCTACGATCTCGACCAGACGCCAACGCTTATCGCGCGAGAGCGGGCGGCACTCCGCGATGCGCACGACGTCGCCGACGTTTGCCTCGTTACGCTCGTCGTGCGCTTTGAAGCGCGCTGACTTACGGACGATCTTGCCGTAGACCGGATGCGGCACGCGCGTCTCCGAGACGACGACGATCGTCTTCTGCATCTTGTTTGAGGCTACTCGCCCTTGTTTCACTCGTCGCGTTCCGCGCGCTTCTTGCTCGCGCACTTCCGCCTCGCTGTTAGGCTGCTCCATGCTCTCCCTCAGCGAGGCGCTTCTCGCAAATGACGGTTTGAATTTGGGCGTACGAACGGCGCATCGCGCGAATCTTGCTGAAGTCGGTCAGATGACCGGTCCGCAGGGCAAAGCGCAAGTTGAAGAGCTCGGATTTCGTATCCCGAGCCTTCTGCTGCAGCTCGTTGACGCTAAGCTCGCGCAGTCCGTCCAGCTCGCTTTTCTTCAACTAAATTTCCTCCCGTGCGAGGATTCTCGTGCCGATCGGAAGCTTTGCAGCGGCGCGCCGCAGCGCTTCACGCGCGACCGTCGGCGCGACGCCGGACAACTCGAAAAGCACGCGTCCCGGCCGAACGACCGCGACCCAAAACTCCGGATTACCCTTGCCCGAGCCCATCCGCACCTCGGCGGGCTTCTTCGTAGCCGGCTTGTCGGGAAAGACTTTGATCCAGACTTTGCCGCCGCGCTTGATGTGACGCGTCATCGCGATACGCGCGGCTTCGATCTGTCGATTCGTCATCCAGCACGGCTCCATCGCTTGCAGACCGTAATCGCCGAAGGTCAGCGAGTTGCCGCGCGTTGCCGCGCCGCTCATCCGGCCGCGCTGCACTTTGCGCCACTTGACGCGTTTGGGAGTCAGCATTACTCGGTTACCTCAACGGCCGGAGCCGGTTCGGGCGCCGGCATCACCGGTTCGGGCGCCGGCATCACCGCCGGTTCGGGCGCCGGCATCACCGGCGCTGCGGGCATGGCGGGCGCGACGGGCATAGCGGGCATCACGGG
>JBAPZS010000170.1:0-10381 GCA_049285355.1 Candidatus Cybelea sp.
CGGCCCGGGTCTAGACATAAGCGCCAGCTACACGATCAACAGCAACGATAACGGCAAGATGCAGATCGGCGAGACCCGCACGATCACGAACACCAACGCAGCCGTCCGGGTCACGACGCAGGTCGAATCGAAGATCGGCTACGACTATAACCGTTTGGTTCCGACCGCGATCGATGAGTACGTGCAGCAGCGGAACGACCACGGCACCGGAGGGACGTCGCTAACCACCTATCAGACGACACTGCAACTCGTCTCGGATACGATGGCGAAAACATAGCTCAGTACGGCTACCACTGCGACGACTGTGAAAGGGCGATCTTCCCAACAACCACCCGCAGCGAGCTGCGGTGGCTGCGAGATCGGCTGCACGTCGTCACGGAGGTCCTGAAGCACTCGGCTAACGGTCTCGATTCTTGGATGATGGACGGTCTCGCGTTCCTCGACGAACATAGCGGCCACGTGATCGACATCGTCTCGCGCAAATAGCCTTAGGATAAAGGCACGGTACCGGTTCGCGGGGACACGAGCGTTTTCGCGTCCATTCGAAAACGCTACTCCCTTCGGAGTCGCTCTCGCCATCCGTGGCGTACCTGTCCTGAGCGAAGTGGAAGGACGACTCCCTCAAGAGGCCCCGCATAACCGCTACCGTGCCCTTATCCCTTGGGGCGTTTGCGACGTCTAAGGTTCGCGCAGAGCCTCCTCGGCATCAAGTCGGGCGTCTCGCCGTAATTCTTTTTGACCTCACTCAATGTGACCAACATGGAAGCCGTGAACTCACGGCCCCCTAAATAAAACAAGGACGGTGCCCGAGCAGCACCGTCCTTGTTCCCTCGCAAATGGTCTAGGAGCTTGCTTACTCTGGTATTCGGAGGTGCTGTCCCGGCTGTAAAGTCCCCGTTTGGAGGTGGTTGACGTCAGCGATGCGGTCGACGATCGCTTGAACGTCGGCGTTCTGCCCGGCATGTGCCGCGGCGATTCCCCATAACGTATCGCCCGGCCGGACGGTAACCGTCGCATAGTGCTGCGTCGTGGCGGCATAGAGTTGGACGCTTGAGAGCATTGGAACGGCAACCATGACCCCGAGAGCGGCCAGTGCGATTGCCGGCATGAGCGTGAACCGTTTGCGCCTACCCACCGTCTTCACTCCTATATCTAGTGCCAAACGCTTGTTCGTCCACTACATTTTAGCATGGGGCCGCCAAGCGCTGTCAAGGGATTGCGAACGTATGTTTGCCTTCATAAATGATTTGTGGTAGGGTTGTACCGGTTATCCGTGCCATACGGCTGGCATTTTGCCCGATGGAGGAGCGATGCGGAAGGGCACTATCGAGAAGCCCGCGACCGAGCGCCAACGCAGCATTCTCGCAGTAATTCGCAACTTTGTTGTCGAGCGGGGCTATCCGCCGTCGGTCCGCGAGATCGGCGAGCGGGTCGGCCTCTCGTCCTCTTCAACGATTCACGCCCACCTCAAGGCCCTCGAGCGGCGGGGGCTGATCTCGCGCGACCCGACCAAGCCGCGGGCTATGCGCTCGAGCGCTCCCTCCGATGCACCCGACGCGGTGGCCTTGCCGATCCTCGGACGGGTGGCCGCCGGCGTGCCGATTACGGCCCAGGAGGACATTGAGGGCGAGTTCGTGCTCGGCGCGGGCTTCGTGCCCCGCGCATCGGACTCGTTCATGCTGCGCGTCCAGGGCGACTCTATGGTCGATGCGGCAATCCTCGACGGCGACCTTATCCTCGTGCGGCCGCAGCGCAGCGCCGAGAATGGTGAAATCGTCGTTGCGATGCTCGATGGCGAGGCTACGGTGAAGCGCTTCTACCGCGAGGCGGGCCGCATTCGCTTGCAGCCGGAGAATCGCGCGCTGGCGCCAATCTACGCGAGCGATGTCGAGATCGTCGGTCGCGTCGAAGCCGTCGTCCGCCGCCTCTAAGCTCTTCCTTTCGTTCGAGAAGCGGGCGGTGCCGGTGATGCGCCGCCTCGGCGAGCTGCCGTTCGTCGCCGCTCTGCGTGACGCGCTGCCCTGGAGCTTCATCGGTCTCGCGGCGGCCTTCGTCGCGTTCGTCATCGTGCAGCTCGCGACGCGCTCGGCCTCCGGGCAGACGCTCGGTCTTCGCGTAGCCTCCGCGCTACTGCCGGCCTTCGGCGTTATGGCGGCGACGCTCGTCGTCATTCTTCCGATCCGTTTAGCGAAGACGGCGCACTATGCGATGTTGCCGCTGCTTGTCGGCGGCGTGGTTTCGTTTGCGCTCGCGTTGCCGCGGCCGTTCGGCCCCAATCCGATCGAATACTTGCGAGTCCTCGGCGCGTCGGGGCTCTTTGTGGCCATGCTGGTCTGCGGCGTCGCGGCGGCTTGGACGTCGCTCGTGCGCCGCCGCATTCGCGAACCTCTCGCCGGTTGGCTCGGCGCGCTCTTGGGTGTTGCCACGTTCGGGGCGCTCCTGGCACTCCACATCTCGCTGCCGGCAGAGATCTCGGCTGCGATGCGTCCGATCGCGCATCTCGGGGACAGCTATCTCGCGCTCGTCGCGATCGTGCTCGTCGAGACGTTGCTTTGGACCGCGGGCGTACACGGACCGGCGGTTCTAGCAGCGATCGTCACGCCGGTCTATCTCACGATGCAGATGCAGAATACGCACGCGTTCACGGTTCACGCTCCGTTGCCGTACATCGTCGTGGTCTCGCTCTTTCTCTTCGTCTTTCCGGGCGGAGCGGGGGCGACGTTGCCGCTCGCCGGATTGCTCGCAGTTTCACGCGTCTCGCGCCTTCGGCGGGTGGGGCGCGCGACGCTCGTGCCTGCGCTCTTCAACCTGAACGAACCGCTGCTCTTCGCGGTGCCGGTCGTCTTTAATCCCCACCTGGTCTTGCCGTTCGTCGGTGCGCCCATCGTCCTCGCCACGATCACCTACGCCGCGGTCGCGATGGGGTTTGTCTCGCGCGCCGCGTTCTACGTGCCGTCATCCGTCCCAACGTTCGTTTCAACGTACGTCGCCACGCAGGATCTGCGTGCGATCGCGCTGGCTGCGCTCAACATTGCGCTGGCAACCGCGATCTACTATCCGTTCGTGCGAGCCTACGAGCGGCACGTGCTTCGAGACGCCGAAGTCCTGAGCGAGGCGCGAAGCGCCGAGTCGAAGGGGGCGGAAGAAGGAAAGTGATCGCGGAGCTGTGCGACCGTCTGAAGATCGGCGGGCGCGTCCGAGAGGCGGCGCTCGAGGCGAACGACCGAATCGCAGGGTTCGCGTACGATACGCAACAGCACGTGCAGCTAAAAGTTCTCGAGGCGTTCTTTGCCGAGGGGATCGCCGAGAGCGATCTTGCCGGAACGACGGGCTACGGCTACGACGATGCGGCTCGCGCGCGATACGAGTCGCTGCTGGCCCGCATTCTCGGTACCGAACGGGCCATCGCGCGGCTCTCGATCGTAAGCGGAACGCACGCGATCGTTGCTGCGTTAGCGGCCTGCACGCCGCGCGCCGCAACGCTGCTCTCGATTTCCGGGGCGCCCTACGACACGCTGCGCAACGCAATCTGCGATGCGCCGTACTCGCTGACGAACGAGGGGATTCGCTATCGCGAAGTCGCGCTCGACGGTGGCGGCGCGATCGACTTAGCCGCTGTGGCGAAAGAGCTTGCGGCGGGAGAGGTCGCGACCGTCTTCATTCAGCGCTCGCGCGGTTACGCGCCGCGGCGCTCGCTAACGGTCGCCGAGTGCGATGCGGCCGCCGCAGCGGTAAAACGCCTCGCGCCGAACGTCGCCGTCCTCGTCGACAACTGCTACGGCGAACTGGTCGAGGAGCGCGAACCGGCGCAGGCCGATCTGATGATGGGATCGCTCATCAAGAATCTTGGCGGCTCGATCGCCCCGGCGGGCGCCTACGTTGCCGGCCGAGCGGAGCTCATCGAGCGGGTTGCTGCCCGCCTGTATGCGCCCGGGCTGGGCGCCGCGCTGGGTCCGACGCTGGGCTTCGGTCGCGCCTTTTTTCAGGGGCTCTTTCTCGCGCCGCTGGTAGTCGAGCAGACGCTGCGCGGACTGGATTTTACGGCCGCGCTCTTCGAAGCGCTCGGATATTCGGTCGAGCCCGCCGCCGGGGCGCATCGTACCGATATCGTGCAAGCGATCCGGCTGGGATCGCCCGAGGCGATCGCGTGTTTCACTGAAGCTTTGCAGGCGGCAATGCCGGTCAATGCGCGTTTTCGGCCGGAGCCTGGAGCGGTGCCCGGGTATCGCGATCCCGTGCTGATGTCGTCCGGTGCCTTCGTCGGCGGCGCTACGATCGAACTATCCTGCGATGCGCCGCTGCGCCCGCCATATGAGGTCTACGTGCAGGGCGGCGTCGTCGCCGCGCACGCCTACACCGGTTCGCTGCTCGCCGCCTCCGCGCTGGAGTCGTCCCGCGGCCCTTCGCGACCCAAGAAGCCATAGAAGTGATAGCGGCATCCGTCCGAGGCCGTTACGACGATCTGCGTCTCCTCGACCGATGCGCTCGCGACGCTCTTGCCGACTAGGCTTTGCAGAATCTCCTGCGCCTGGAAAAGCTCAGCCGCGCCCAACCCCTCCGGCTCTGCTTCGATGAGTTGCATGAGGGAATCAATTCGGTCATCCATCCTACGCTTTTAGTATCGTCCGCTCCGCAAGCGTTTCTTAGGCGAGGCGGGCGCCAGGAGGCTGGCGGCGCATCTAGAGAAGGGCTGGCGGCCATGTACCTGCTGGAAGTGCTCAGCGGCCCGCTCGACGGCACGACCTGGCCCTTCGAGCAAGAGATCACGATCGGTCGCGACTACTCGCTCGCCGAGGCATGCCTACCGCTCGATCGCTACGTCTCCCGAGCACATGCGAAGCTGGCGATCGAGGCGGGAGCGATTCGGCTGACCGACCTGCGCAGCCGCAACGGTACCCGCCTCAACGGAGAGCCCGTGGTCGGTGACGTCCGGCTCCCGGTAGGTACGCCGTTCGTCGTCGGGCGCACGGCGCTTCGAGTAACGCGCCCGTAAAGCTAGACGCGTGCAAATCGCCGAAACCGTTGCGCGCGCGCGTGCGCTCTTTGCTGCTCTAGCGCGCCCGCTTGGATTGGTTCCCACGATGGGTGCCCTTCATGAAGGACATCTGGAACTCGTCCGGCACGCCCGCGCTCGCTGCGCCTCCGTCGGCGCATCTATCTTCGTCAATCCGCTGCAGTTCGGGCCGAAGGAGGATCTTGCAAGCTATCCGCGCGACGTGGAACGCGACGCGGAGAAGCTAGCCGGCGCCGGCGTGGACGCACTCTTCGCCCCCACCGAAGCGGTGATGTATCCCGCGCGGTTCGCGACCTTCATCGAGGTGCAGTCGTTGAGCGCTCTCTACGAGGGAGCTGTACGCCCGGCCCACTATCGCGGCGTGACGACCGTCGTTGCGAAGCTGCTCAATATCGCCGCGCCAAGCGTGCTCTTTCTGGGACAAAAGGATGCACAGCAGGCCGTACTCTTGCGCAAGATGATCGCCGATCTGAACTTCGACGTCGAGGTCGAGCTCGTACCGACGGTGCGCGAGACCGATGGCCTCGCGATGTCCAGCCGAAACCGCTACCTCGATCGCGCGCAGCGCGCCACGGCCCCCTCGCTCCATCGCGCGCTTACGACGGTGCGTGACGCGCTCGCAGCCGGCAAACGTAAGGCCGACGCGGTTGCCGCCGGCGCGGCGGCGCTCAGCCCGACGGCATCGCTCGACTACTTGGAGGTCGTGGACGCCGAAACGTTCGAGCCGATCGATCGCCTGAGCCCGCCGGCCTTCGTGATCGGCGCCGCGCGTTTCGGTGGGACGCGCTTGATCGACAATCTATGGGTTCGCGAGTAATGCCGTTGCAATCGGCGCGGATCTTTCTCGGCGTTAGCGGCGGCATTGCCGCCTATAAAGCGGCGGCGTTGACGAGCACGCTCGTGCAGCGCGGGGCCGACGTGGACGTCGTCATGACGGCCGAGGCGGAGCGTTTCGTAACGCCCCTAACCTTTTCGTCACTAACCGCCCGGCACGTCTACACCTCGCTCTGGGATCTCCCCGAGCGGATTCCGCACATCCGTTTGGTGCGCGAGGCGCACGTTGCACTCGTCGCTCCGGCGACGGCAAATCTTATCGCGAAGTTGGCGGCCGGCGTCGCTGACGACCTATTGACGGCGGCGCTCCTCGCAGCGCGCATTCCGCGCATTCTCGCGCCGGCGATGAACGACGCGATGTACGAGGATTCCGTCACGCAGGCGAATCTATCGGCCGTGCGAGCGCACGGGTACGAGATCGTCGATCCCGAGCCCGGCTTTCTCGCCGAACGCGAGCGCGGCATCGGGCGTCTCGCAAGCGAGGAACGCATCATAGCGGCGCTGGAACGCGCGCTCGAGCGGCGCCAGTCGCTGCGCGGTAAGCGCGTCGCGATCACCGCGGGGCCGACGCGCGAGGCCTTCGATCCGGTGCGCTTTCTCAGTAATGCCTCGACCGGCGCCACCGGCATCGCGCTCGCGCGCGAGGCCGCACTGCGCGGCGCGGAGGTGACGCTGCTGCTCGGACCGACGCTCCTCGAGGCGCCGGCCGGTGTTGAAGTGGTGCGCGTAACCACCGCGCTAGAGCTTTACGATGCCGCGCTCGCTCGCGCCGCCGGCGCCGATCTGATCGTCGCGACCGCGGCCGTTGCCGACTGGCGACCGGCGGAGCATCGCGACTCGAAGCTCAAAAAGAGTGGCGAAGACTTGACGGTTCGGCTGGAAGCCAATCCCGACGTTGCGGCGGCGCTTGGCGCGCAAAAGGGTTCGACGTTCTTGGTCGGCTTCGCGGCCGAGACCGATGCATTCGAAGAGAACGCCCGCAAGAAGCTCCGCGCGAAGCATCTCGATGCGATTGCCGTCAACGACGTGCGCGGCGAGCGCGGCTTCGGCACCGGCGATAACGAACTGGTGCTGCTGTGGGGCGAAGCGGGACGCCGGGAGTTAGGGCGTGCCGAGAAGGGCGAGCTGGCGGCGCGCCTGCTCGACGCGATTGAGGAGTTGATGCGATGCTCTTGACGATCGATGTCGGCAACACCGAGACCAAACTCGGCTGCTTCTCGCGCGACGAGCTGCTGCGCACTTGGCGGGTAACGACCGAGCTGCGCCGCACGCCCGACGAGTACGGAGTCTTTTTTACGCAGCTTTTCGCGACCAGCGAGATCGAAATCAAAGCGATCGGCGCGGTGGCGATTGCTAGCGTCGTTCCCAAACTCGATCCGGTTTTAGAGAGCGCCTGCGGTCGATTCTTCAATTCAAAACCGGTCTTTCTGAAGCCGCAGGCGCAGTCGTTGATCGGGGTCGTTACCGAGAATCCGTCGGAGGTCGGCGCCGACCTCGTCGCCGCCGCGATCGGCGGAGTGCATCGCTTTGGCTCGCCGCTGATCGTCGTGAGCTTCGGTACCGCGACGGTATTTATCGCTATCTCGGCAGCCGGCGAGTATCTCGGCGTCGCGATCGCGCCGGGCATCGCCGTCTCGATCGATGCCTTGATCGGCCGCACCGCCAAGCTTCCGCAGATCGCGCTCGAGGCGCCGGGCCGCGCGATCGGGCGAAACACCAACGAAGCGTTGCAGAGCGGCATCGTCTACGGCTTCACCGGACAGGTCGAGGCGATCGTCGAGCGGATTCGCGCCGAGATGGGCGTACGCGCCAAAGTGGTTGCGACCGGCGGTCTGGCCGACGTCGTTGCGAAGCAGACCCCTATCGTGGATGCCGTCGATCCGCACCTCAGCCTCATTGGGCTGAACCTCTTCCATCGCTCGGCCGTGGCGGCGAGGCGCGACGAGCGCAGCCGTATAACATAGCGCCATGCGTATCGCGCCGCTGCGTATTGGTTCGATCGAGATCTGGCCGCCGCTGATTCTCGCGCCTATGTCCGGCGTGACGAATCGTACGATGCGCGCGCTCTACCGTCCGTTTGGCTTGGGGCTTACCGTGACGGAGTTCGTCTCGTCCAACGCGCTGCAGCACGGCAACCGGCGCACGATGGAGATGATCGATCAGCACGGATTGGAGAAACCGGTCTCGACGCAGTTGTGGGGCGACGATCCCGCGACGATGGCCTACGCCGCCAAGGTCGTGCGTGAGTGCGGCGCCGACATCGTCGACATCAACTTCGGCTGCCCGGCGCCGAAGGTCACCAAGACGAACGGCGGATCGGCCTGTCTACGCGACCCCGATCGTTGCGAAGCGATCGTTCGCGCCGTCGTCGCGGCCGTGGATTGTCCGGTAACCGTAAAGATGCGGTTGGGTTGGAGCGAGAACGCGCTGGTCTACATAGAGGTGGCACGCCGGGCGCAGAGCGCCGGCGTGCAAGCGGTGACGCTGCATGCGCGCACGGCCAAACAGTTTTACAAGGGCGAGGCGGATTGGGATCACATCGCGCGCCTGAAGCGCAGCGTCGACATTCCGGTCGTCGGGAACGGCGACCTCGACGATCCGTATCAAGCGATGGCGCGCATGCGCGACAGCGGCGTAGATGCAATCATGCTGGGACGAGCTACGCTCGGGAATCCGTGGCTTATCTCGCAGATTCGCGATCTCATGGAAGGACGCGAGGCGCGTGCAGTCCCCGATGCGCCGGACCGGCTGCGTTTCGCGATAGTACACTATCGCACGATGGTCGCCGAGCTCGGCGAGGCGCGCGCCGTCTCGCAGATGCGCAAACACCTAGCGCTGTATCTCAAGGGAATCCCTGGCGCTGCGGTGCTGCGCGAGCGAATCATGCGCACCGATTCGGCGGACGAAACGATCGCCACGATCGAATCGGCAATCGCTCGCCTCGAAGCCGCGCCGGTCGCCGCATGAATGAAAAACGAGGTCGGATCGCTCCGGCCTCGCTTCTCTGTAGCTTAAAAGCTCCAGCCATGACTAAGCATCTCGATGGTAATGCGGGTGACAGGTCCGCATCAAGACGCCTAGTCAGAGCGACTACGATTAAAAAGCGAGACCGGATTGTTCCGATCCCGCTTCTCCGTAGCTTTGAAAGCTGCACGGCCCCGACTAAGCATCCTGATAGTAGTGCGGGTGACTGGTCCGCGTCAAGACGCCTAGCCAGAGCGGTCACATGATCGAGCAGCGCGACGATCTCTACGGCGCGGAGTCGCCGCAAGCGCTTGCAAGCGAGACGTACGAAAACTACAAGCGGTTCGTTAATCCGCCGCTCGCGCGCGTGATGAAGCTGTCGGGGTCGCCGGTCGAGGTGCGCGCGCGGGGCGCGACGATCTGGGATCAGACCGGCAAAGCCTATCTCGACTTCGCCGGCGGCTACGGCGTCTTTACGCTCGGCCATCGCCACCCGCGCGTCGTCGAGGCCGTACGCGCCCAGCTCGAGCTCATCTCGCTCTCGGGCAAGACGATGTTTAACGTCATGCTCGGACGCGCGTCGCGGCGCCTTGCGGAGCTGGCGCCGGGCGATCTGGAGATTTCGTTTTGGTGCAACAGCGGAACCGAGGCGATCGAAGGTGCGATCAAGCTCGCGCGCGCCGCGACCGGACGGGCGAAAATCGTTGGAACGCAGGATGCATACCACGGAAAGACACTCGGCGCGCTCTCGATTAGCGGCCGCGAGACCTTTCAATCGCCGTTCCGCCCGCTGCTCGCGGACTCGGTCTCGATCCCCTACGGCGAGAGCGGCGTTCTCGCCGAGGCCCTCACCGATGCAGCCGCCTTCGTCGTCGAGCCGGTTCAGGGTGAAGGCGGCATCAACGTGCCGCCGCTCGGCTACCTGCGCGCGGTGCGCGAGACGTGCGACCGAACCGGCGCGCTTTTTATCGCCGACGAAGTCCAAACCGGATTGGGGCGGTGCGGCTATCGTTTCGCCTGCAATCGCGACGACGTCGTGCCCGACGTCATGACGTTAGCGAAGGGCCTTTCGGGCGGCGTCGTTCCCGTCGGCGCGTTTATCGCGCGCCCGAGCGTGTGGAACCGCGCGTTCGGCCACGCGCCGCTGCTGCACACCTCGACGTTCGGCGGGAGCGAGCTATCCTGTGCCGCCGCGCTTGCGGCGATGAACGTGCTCGAAGATGAGGGGCTCGCCGCGTCGGCTCGCGTGCGCGGCGAGCGCCTGTTGCGCAACGCCGGCAAGATCGCCGCCGCGTATCCGAATGTCGTGCGCGAAGTGCGTGGTCTGGGCTTGCTCGTCGGTGTGGAGCTGACGCACGAAGGCTATGGCGGCTGGATTATCTCGGAGATGTTAAAAGGCGGCGTCACCGCTGCGTGGACGCTCAACCAGCAGCGCGTAATCCGGTTGGAGCCGCCGCTAATCGTAAGCGAGGGCGAGATCGATCGCGCGTGCGAGGCGCTGCGCGCCGCCATCGCGAGCGCCTCGGAGAAGCTCGGCAGGCTGGAGTGATGCCGTATGTTGAGAGCACG
>JBAPZS010000171.1:0-1941 GCA_049285355.1 Candidatus Cybelea sp.
GGAGCCGATGCTGCAAGCGATGTGGGAAGGGATCGCTTTTCTCGTCCGCCATCCCGCGCTACGTTGGATCGTGTTCGGGCAGTTGGCGACGGCAATCTTAACTCGGCCGTACAGCCAGCTCATCGCGGCATTCGCGGTGAATATCTTACACGCCGGCGCTCGCGGTTTAGGTTGGGCCGTTTCGGCAATCGGCGTCGGAGGTTTCGCCGGTGCGCTGGTTACGGCATACTTCGCGCAGCGCGAGCGGCGCTCGCGTCTCTGGCTCCAATCCGCGCTGCTCATGTCGTGCGGAGTCCTCGCGCTGGCATTCGTACCGTCACTGCAGCTGGCGATCGGGGTGCTCTTTTTGGTGGGGGTCGGCACGATGGCGTTCATGGGCGCGACCAACACCCTGATCCAGATGCTCTCACCCGACGAGGTGCGCGGACGCGCGCTCTCCGTCTACACAATGATTGCCATCGGAATCGTGCCGCTGGGCTCGCTGGTGGACGGGGCCATCGCCGCCACGATCGGGCTTCGCGAGACCTTCGCGCTGGCCGGCGGCCTTTGCGCCTTACTCTTCCTTGTGATTTGGGCGCTGGCTCCGACCGTTCGAACGGTGTAAGGCCCTGTCGTGTAAAGCCCTAAAAAGAAGCGAGCCGCTGTTCTGCGACTCGCTCATGGACTCCGTCAAACCGGCGGAATCAGGGTAGAGAAAAACCGCAGTTTATGCTGCGGCTTTCTTGCGCCGTATCTTTCTGCGAACCGTCTTGCGGGCTACCTTTTTACGGATTGCCTTGCGCGCGACTTTGCGGCGAACGACCTTGCGAGCGATTTTCCGGCGGACCTTCTTGCGAACGATCTTCCGGGCGACCTTGCGACGCACGGCCTTGCGAACTAGTTTCCGGCGGACCTTCTTGCGGACCGCTTTGCGAACCAACGCTGCGACGACCGCTCTCTTCACGGCCTTCTTGCGTGCGGCTTTTCGAACTGCCATCGTTGGTACGTGTTCCTTTCTCTGATCAACAAGCGACCAGGGTTATTGCCTTCCTTATACAGTATTAGGCGCGTCAATGCAAGTTTTTGCCGAGGACGGCGCGCGCATCGACGTGCGAGTGAACGGACGAGAGCACCGCAACGCGGTCGTCTTGATCCACGGTTTTCCGCTCTCGGCGAGCATTTGGGACGAGCAAGATACGCTCGCAGCGGATGCGTGCGTCGTTCGTCCGGATCTTCGCGGCGCCGGAAATTCGAGCGCGCCGGAGGGGCCGTATCTCATGGAATCGCTCGCCGCCGACGTCGCGCTGGTGCTCGATGCGATCGGCATCGAGCGCGCGTCGATCGTCGGCCATTCGATGGGAGGATACGTCGCGTTGGCCTTCGCGCGGATGTTTACGGAGAGAGTCGCCGGCCTTGCGCTGGTGGCGAGCCGCCTGCGCGCCGATACCCCAAAGGAGGCGCAGGCGCGACGCGAGCTAGCCGATCGCGTGGAGCGCCAAACCGGCATCGAACCCGTCATCGAGGGCCTGCCGCGATTGTTCGCGCCGAGCACGCTCGAGCGGCGCCGCAGCGTCGTCGATCGCGTCTATGAGATCGCTGCGCGCACGGTGCCGTCCGGCGCCGCGGCAGCGTTACGCGGCATGGCGCTTCGCCCCACTTCGGAAGATATCGCGGAAGATTTGAACGTGCCGATGCTGATGATTGCCGGCGCTCGCGACGCGCTCGTTCCGTTAGAGGAGGCGCGCGCGGTCGTAGAACGCTTTCCGCGTGGCCGCCTCGTAATTTGCGAAGAGAGCGGTCATCTTCCGATGGTGGAAGAGGCCGCTCGCGTTCTAACCGTTCTAAGAGATTGGCTCTTAAGCGAAGCTCTGACTTAGCCGATCTCGTTGTCGCCTCAGGCCTCGATTACCATAGTAAACTTCGGCCCTCGGCTCCTCGAGCTAGGCTAAATCAGCGCTTCGC
>JBAPZS010000172.1:0-2501 GCA_049285355.1 Candidatus Cybelea sp.
ACCGGGCACTACGCGCGCGTAGAGCGCCGCGACGACGGCGTGCATTTGTATCGCAGCAACTGTTCCAAGGATCAGGCGTACGCGCTCGCGCAGCTCGCGCCGGCGCAACTCGAGCGGTTGCTTCTTCCGCTCGGTGAGCTCGACAAAGCGACGACGCGCACCCATGCGCGGCGGTTGGGGTTGCCGGTGCACGATAAGGCGGAGTCGCAAGACGTGTGCTTCGCCGAGGGTCGCGATTATCGCGAGGTCGTTGCGCGCTTGCATCCGCAGACGGTGATGGCGGGCGCGGTGGTCGCCTCGAACGGTGAGGTTGTCGGCGCGCATGCGGGTGTGGTCAACTACACGATCGGTCAACGCGCGCGGCTTCCCGCGGCGAGCGACGGACCGCGGTACGTTACGCGCATCGATGCGGCCACCAATACCGTGGTGGTTGGGCGAGAGGACGAGCTGCTGTCGCGCGAGCTGGTTGGCAATGAGGTGAACGCGATTCGCGCCGAGCGATTTTCGGTTGAGCCAACGCGCGTCCGGGCGATGATTCGGTATCGCGCTACGCCGGCTTTCGCTTTAGCTTCGGTTCACGAGGGCGTGCTGCGGTTGTGGTTCGAGGAGCCGCAGCGCGCGGTTTCGCCTGGTCAGTTGGTCGCGCTGCTCGATGCTTCTACCGACGAGGTTCTAGGGGCCGCTACGATCCTACCCGTGTCACCCTGAGCGGAGTCGCCTGTCATCCTGAGCGGAGTCGCCTGTCATCCTGAGCGGAGTCGAAGGATGACAGCAAATTCCAGTATGTGTCGCGGACGATGGGTTTGAAGCCGGCGGTCGTGATGATGTTCTCGAGGTCTTTGCGCGTCGCTTCGTTGGTGCTGCCGGCATCGTGCACGACGCGCTCCTCGATGATCGTACCGCCCATGTCGTCGCAGCCGTAGAAGAGCGCCAGCTGACCCATCTTCAGGCCGGGCGTGAGCCACGAGGCTTGCAGGTGCGCGAAGTTGTCGAGGTAGAGGCGTGAGATCGCAAGCACGCGCAGGTACTCGAGGCCGGTGGACTCTTTACCGCGCAGTGGCGTCTTAAACGGAACGTAGTACCACGGGATGAAGGCCGTGAAGCCGCCGGTCTCGTCTTGAAGCTCGCGCAGTACGTGCAGATGCTCGATGCGCTCGGCAGCCGTTTCGATCGAACCGAACATCATCGTTGCGGTCGTCGGCATGCCGAGCTGCTGCGCTTCGCGCATCACGCCGAGCCACTCGTCCGGCTTGACCTTGCGCGCCGAGATCCGTTTGCGCACGCGTTCGACCAAGATTTCGGCACCCGCGCCCGGCAGCGACTTCATGCCGGCTTCCTTTAGCCGCGCCAACACGTCGCGAGTCGAGATGCCTTCGACATACGCCAGCCCGACGATCTCCGAGACCGAGAGCGAGTGGATGTCGGCGCGCGGATACTCGCGGCGCACGCGCTCGAAGAGCCGCTCGAACCACTCGATGCCAAGCTCCGGATTGACGCCGCCCTGAATCATTATCTGGGTCGCGCCTTGATCCACCGCGTGCTTCACGCGCTCGAGCACGACGTCGTGCGACATCGTGTAGCCTTCCTTGTGCTGTTCGGGCCGGAAGAAGGCGCAGAACGTGCAGTGGACGTTGCAAACGTTCGTATAGTTGATCGTGGTATCGACAACGTAGGTGACGACGTCGTGCGGATGCATCGCCATGCGGCGCGCGTGCGCTGCGGCACCCAGGTCGTGAATGTCGGCCTCGGTGTAGAGGCGCACACCTTCGTCAAAAGAGAGGCGGCCGCCGCCGGCGGCGCGCTCGAGAAGGTCGGCGAGTGGGGTGGCGAGGGCGGTCACCCTTCGACGAAGCCTGCGCGGAGCGGAGTCGAAACGCTCAGGGTGACAGGGGCGTCAGCCACGCGGCCGTTGCCGTTGTGGGTGACAAGGGGTGGAGCGCTCGGGATGGCGCCGATTTCGACGAGCTCCCGGCAGAACGCGGCGAGGCCGTTCTGCGCGGCGACGTGGAACATGAAGTTGAGCTTGCCGTAGTAGCTTTCGTAGAAGCCGGGTTTGCGCGTAATGGCGCGCTGTGCGAGCGCAACGACCTCGTCCATGTGGGAGCGCGACCAGGTGTAGGAATCGGTCAGCGCATGCATGCAGTCGGCGATCGCGGCGGGATCGCGCTCGTAGACGTCGCGGCGCGTGGCCCAGACCGCGAAGACGGTTTGATGCCCGGTCCACTCGTGCCAGAGCTTGCCGAGGTCGTAGACGTGCTCGGCGGGGAAGCGTTCGATCGCATCAATCGCGGAGTCGCCGATGAGCAGCGCGGGCTCGCCGATGACGGCGCGCTTCATCGGGCGCAACTCGTCTCGGTACTCCGGGTGCAAGCCGAAGCGGCGTTCGAGGAGCACGTGGAGCAGGTAGCGCCCGCTGGCGGACTCTTCCGATATGTAGATCGGTGTGCGGTCGAGCTGCGACGGCGGAATCGGTGAGACGAGCACGACCGACACCACTTCGT